>DATGCB010000214.1:0-4432 GCA_035312365.1 Eudoraea sp.
TAACATGGGGAGTGCTTAATCGTTTGCAGCGCTGAAATTTCCGAACCAATCTCCCCTTATTTTCAACACCTGCTCAATAACGTCGCGCACGCAGCCTTCTCCTCCTTTCAGGTGCGACACATACCTGCAAATTGCCTTTACTTCCGGGACAGCATTCTGAGGGCAGGTGGGCAGGGCGATCTGTTGAAGGGAAGGAATATCCGGAATGTCGTCCCCCATATAAAGGATGTTTTCAGGAGCAATTCCATACCTGTCCATAAATTCGTTCAGTGGTTCTTCTTTGTGCTGTGCCCCCAAATAAATATCGGTGACACCAAGGCCTTTTAACCGGGCCCGGACCCCTTCATTGGTCCCCCCCGTAATTACACAAATCTGATACCCCTTTTTTATGGCCACCTTTATAGCGTACCCGTCCTTTACACTCATCTTGCGAAGCAGTTCCCCCTTTGAGGTGATCAGGACAGATCCATCGGTAAATACCCCGTCCACATCAAAAACAAAGGCAGTTATATCCTTTAAATGTGTTTTATAGCTTTTTTCCATAGGTGTTTCTGGTTACTTATTTTAAGGGTTCAGGTAATTTGCATGAAACATCCAACTTTCCGCTTACCACCCGGTAATATGTACCTTGTACTTCGTATTTCGCAATCCCACTCAATCAATGCCACGTCCATGGGTTTCCCGGATCGATTTGCTTATTAGGGAATAAATTTCAGCCCGGGTCGCATTATCCAATTCTTCCAGGTGTTTTTCCATAGTCCCGGTATCATTTCTCCTTGCCGGCCCTGTTTGGGCATCTTTTGGGGATACATGCTCTATTTTTCTGGATGTTTCCCGTATCAGCGGGTGCAAGATAGAAAAAGGGAGGTTATTCTCAAGGCAGATATCTTCACCAATGGCATAAAGGTGGTTTGTGAAATTATTGACAAATACAGCTGCGAGGTGCAGTGATTTTCGTTGCTCATAGGAGATATCGTACACCCTGTCCGAGAGAGCCGATGCCATCTTATTAAGGATTTCAATGTCCGCTCTGTTCCCTGCCTCGATGCAGATCGGAACCTCTTTAAAATTAACAGGAAATTCCCTGGTAAAGGATTGCAGGGGATACAGAACACCCGCTCTGTTTGTTCCGGGTAAAGCCGTTAGAGGCACACTTCCGGAAGTGTGTACCACCAGTTTATTTTTTACGATAAGATTGTCTGATACAGTATTTATGGCATCATCACTTAAAGCGATAATATAAATATCAGCATCCGCAAGCTCCCTGAAATTCGTTGAGGTTGCCGTCCTGGGTTTAAAATAATTCAGTGCATGCTCATTTCTGCCGGCGACCTGTATGATATTGCAAAAATCAGTGCTTCTGAAGGCGTCGTACAAATGTCTTGCAACATTTCCCGTACCGATTAAGACGATTGAAACCATCTTCAAAAGTACAACAATTCTCAGGCTTCCACTTTTCAAAAATTAACAATTCCATCTGCGCTTTTAAGAGGATCCATGGGGTTGAAAACCACAAAAAGGCCGTACTTTTGCATCCTGAAAACAATCCGTAACGCTTGAATGACTGAAGTACTCAAGAAGATTTTCTTTTCAACACGATTAACGGCCATCCTTTTTATAGTATTCGCCACCTCAATGGCTTTCGGGACTTTTATTGAGAGCTGGTATAGTACGGAAACCGCCAGGATCTGGATTTACAACACCACCTGGTTTGAGACGATCATGCTTTTGTTCGTCATTAATTTTACGGGTAATATGTTTCGGTACCGCCTGTTTCGCCGGGAAAAATGGGCGGTCCTGGTATTGCATTTGTCCTGGATCCTTATCATCACAGGAGCCTTTGTTACGCGCTACATCAGTTTTGAGGGAATGATGCCCATACGGGAAGGGAATGCAGAAAACGTATTTTATTCCGATAAGACGTTCCTCACTGCCTATGTGGATGGGGAAATGAACGGGGAGCCCAAAAGAAAACCCCTGCAGGACGAAATTATTGTTACCCCTGAGGCCTTAAAGTCATCCCTGCCCTGGCGAAATGATTTTAACGGGCAACCCTTTCGCATTTCCTACGTGGATTTTATAGAAGGAGCCAAAAAAGGGTTGATTCCGGATGATCAGGGCAGTGAATTTTTGGAAATTGTGGAAGCCGGAGATGGGAACCGCCATGAACATTATTTAGAAAATGGGAAGGTCACCAGTATCCACGGTATCTTGTTCAGCCTTAACCAACCGACCGGGGGAGCGGTAAACTTGTTTGCCTCTGATAGTACCTATCAGATGAGTGCCCCTTTTGAGGGCAGCTTTTTACGTATGGCAGATCAATTTCAGGGAAAGGTGGTCAGGGACAGCCTGCAAACCCTGCAATTGCGATCGCTTTACAGCCTGGGCGGGATGCAATTTGTGATTCCCGGAACGCTGACCCGGGGTCGGTTCGGCGTTGTTGACGTGCCGGAAGAGGAAATTACAGAAGCGACCCAGGATGCTCTGGTGCTCGAGATCTCCTCCAATGGAGAAACCGTGCAAAAAAAAGTATTGGGAGGGAAAGGCTCGGCTAGTTTTTCGGAAAAATTTACAGTCGGAGGCCTTGATTTTACGCTTGGATATGGATCCAGGGTCTACGAACTCCCCTTCAGCATACGGTTAAAAGATTTTATTGCGGAGAAGTATCCGGGGACAGAAAAAGGCTATGCTTCCTTTATGAGCAGGATCACCGTGGAAGACGAGCGCCCATTTGACTACGATATTTATATGAATCATGTGCTGGACCATCAGGGCTATCGGTTTTTTCAGGCCAGTTTTGACCCGGACGAACGGGGAACGGTGTTATCCGTAAACCACGATTTTTGGGGTACATGGATTACCTATTTCGGGTACTTCTTCCTGTATATCGGATTAATGGGTATTATGTTCTTCGGGAAAACCCGGTTTAAGGACCTGGGGGCTTCGCTCCAAAAACTCAAGAAGAAAAAGACGGCGCTGGCTTCGGTTCTTATTTTCAGCTGTTTCCTGCCGATGGGGGCACAGGAGCATGTGGAGAATGATGGTCACGATCATACCAAAGCTCCGACAGAGCGGCAACTCGACTCCCTGCTTCAGGCGACAGTGGTAACGGCAGAACACGCTGCCAAATTCGGGGAACTGGTAGTCCAGGATGATGGCGGGCGTATGAAACCTGTAAATACTTTTGCGTCCGAGTTGCTGCGTAAGCTCAGTTTCAAGGACACCTATAAGGAACTCAATGCAGACCAGGTGTTTATTTCTATGATGCTGAATCCGGCCCTTTGGTATAACACGGAATTTATCGCCCTGGACAAGAAGGCCCAGAACGATAGTATACGCAAGATTATCAACATACCACCCGGGCAGAGATTCATTAAGGCAACCGACTTTTTCGATGTGAATGGACAAAATAAACTGGGCCCCTATTTACAAGAGGCATTTGCCACGAACAACCCCAATAAGTTCCAGCAGGATTTTAAAGATGCGTACTTTCGCCTAAGCCTTTTAGACCGAGCCTTGAGCGGTGAAATAGTAAAGATATTCCCCCTGTTGAATGACGAGAATAACAAATGGGTCTCCGCCGTTGAATACCGGGGGGGACAATACCAGGTCCATGATTCGCTTTACGCCAATTTCATTAAAAATGCCATACCTTATTACTTAATATCCCTTCAAAGGGCGATCCCGTCGGGGGACTATTCAGAGGCCGAGAAACTATTGGCGGCATTTCACCAAAACCAGGTAAATCACGGCCGTGAAGTTTTGCCGTCCGAAAATAAGGTGAAGGCTGAGGTGATTTATAATCGTTTAAACATTTTTAACCGCCTGTATAAATACTATACCCTGGTGGGCATGCTGATGTTCATGGTCCTTATTATCAGGATATTCAGGGACAGGAAACTATGGCGGATTGCCACTTATTTTTTTAAGGGAACCATAATTTTATTTTTTATATGGCATACTGCCGGGCTTATTATGCGGTGGTATATCTCCGGGCATGCCCCCTGGAGCGATGCCTATGAAAGCATTCTGTACGTGTCCTGGGCCACTTTAGGGATGGGATTGCTGTTCAGCCGGAAAAGTGAAATGACGATCGCAGCATCCGCCTTTGTAACGGCTATGCTGCTGTGGATTGCCCATCAGAGCTGGGTGGATCCCGCAATAGCCAATCTGGTACCTGTGCTCGACAGTTATTGGTTGATGATACACGTCGCTGTGATCGTGGGCAGTTACGGACCCCTGACGGTGGGGATGATCCTCGGGGTGGTTTCCCTGCTATTGATCATTCTTACCACCAACAGGAACAGGGAACGTATGGAGATCAACCTGAAGGAACTGACGATCATCAACGAACTCAGCGTTACCGTCGGTTTAATCATGCTGACGATCGGTAACTTTTTAGGCGGCCAGTGGGCCAATGAAAGCTGGGGCA
>DATGCB010000215.1:0-22290 GCA_035312365.1 Eudoraea sp.
TTCCCGGGCAGATTGGGCGCTACGATGATGCCTTCAACCCGAATTGTGTTGGCGACAGTTTCCAGATGCTGGGGACCCCCACCGTCCTGTTTGAAGCCGGCCATTACCCGAATGACTATCAAAGGGAATATACCCGGCAATATATCTTTATGTCCCTCCTGATTGCGTTACGGGCCATGGCAACGGGTGATCTTGATGGTATAGGGGAGGAGGAGTATTTCGCAATTCCCGAAAACAATAGGCTTTTTTTCGATGTTTTAATCAAGAATGTGCATCAGCTGAATCCCAGGTTTGCAAGGAATGAGGATGTAGGGATCCTGTACCGCGAAGTATTGGAACAGGGCAGCATCCATTTCGATCCCTTTATTGAAACCACAGGTAATTTAACCTCCAATTTCGGTCACGCCGTTTATGACTGCATGGACGCCCGGGACTTGGAAAAACTAAAAAAAGACACGCTGGTATACGCCCTCCTGCATTGAATTTTATATTGAAAAGAGGGCCGTCTTTTACGTATTTTTCAAAAAAGCATGTTTTTTATTATGGTTAATTCCTTAATTTTCTATTTTAGCTAAAATTTTTGTCAAAATGGGAAAAGTTAAACTAGATGAGATAGATCACCAAATTCTGGATATGTTAATTGATAATACCAGGACACCTTTTACCGATATTGCAAAAAAACTGCTGATCTCGGCAGGCACAGTCCATGTGAGGGTAAAAAAAATGGAAGAAGCAGGGATCATCATGGGTTCTTCCCTGACGCTCGACTATGTTAAGCTGGGGTACTCCTTCATTGCATATGTGGGTATTTTCCTTGAAAAAACACACCAGACAAAATTCGTTTTGGAGCGCCTGACCCAAATACCCAACGTTACCGTGGCACATATCACTACCGGAAAATTCAATATTTTCTGCAAGATAAGGGCAAGGGATACGAACCATGCGAAAAACATAATATTTAAGATCGACGACATCGATGGTATCAGCAGAACGGAAACCATGATATCGCTGGAGGAGAGTATCAATGACAAAAAGCGTCTTATGCATACCATCTTTAATGAACTTTGACCATCATAGGCGGCACCCTGTCATTACTTTTTTCGGAACTTATTAACTATAACAATGAAAGCTTCAGACCTCACGTCCGCGGACTACCTATCTTTCTCTCAACCGTATATTGATGTGGTGGGCAATGCCGATCTTATGGAACTCATGCAGGCGCAACAAAAAAACTTTCCCCAGTTCATTGAGAGCATTCCAGAGGCGAAACTGGATTATGCCTATGGAGAAGATAAATGGACGGTGCTGGAGGTACTGGTCCATATTCTCGATGCCGAACGGGTATTCCAATACAGGGCTCTGCGCTTTGCCAGAAAAGATCCGACTCCCTTGCCCGGGTTTGATCAGGATATTTATGTTCCCAATTCCCTGGCCAGTCAAAGAACTAAAAAGGATATCATTGAAGAATATAAGATTGTCAGAGGGTCTACCATTGCATTATTCGCCCAATTTGATGAGGAGATATTAAGGCGCTCCGGTACTGCCAGTAGTGGCAGGATGACCGTAGGTGCATTGGGCTTTATGTGTTGCGGGCATCAAAAACACCACAGGAATATACTCAGGGAGCGATATTTAAATTGAAACCCTGGTCAGGTTCCAGGTCTACTGCGCTTTCAAAATGACCCTTGTTATTCGGAAGTGGCACCCATATCAGTACCGCATGGAACTCATCAGGGGACGGATTGAAACAGGTATGAATGCCTGATTAATCAGGGTGATCCTAATCAAAATCATTATCCTCTTCCGGGTCCTGATCCAGATTCATCTCCAGTTCCACCTCGGGCGCATCGGTATCGTCATCGCCGGATGAGAACCCTTGTTCGGGTACTTTGGAATTTGTTTCCAGTTCCTTTTCAATGGTATCGTCGAAATTTGCAATAAAGTTCGACAGGCTCTGGCTGATCTTAATAAGATATAGGGTATCTTTTGTTTTAAGTTCCACGGCCTCAATAAACTCACCCTTTGCATTTTTAAAAGCAATAATGTCGTCATCTCCATAGCCGTCGGGGTAGTTTTCGATCAACAGGGCTGCCAGTTCGTGGCTAAGCTTTTTGTAATCAACAAGTACACGTTTCATAAGCAGGTCAGTTTTTCCCTTCCTGATCCTTTGGGTTTCCAAATCAGGTTTGGGTGGGAATGGTTATTAACTATTTCTAATCTATGATTTTTTTTCCTTGCAGAATGCAAAGAGTTGTAAAACCCCCATTTTAGTATATGAAGTTATTGTTCTTTGTAGTATACAAATGCCTCCTCATAAAATTCATCGGGTACCTGGCAATCAATTTTCGGATCCCCTATAGCGTTGAGAAGTACAAAATTCACATTGCCATGGGTGTTTTTTTTATCGTATTTCAATAAAGATAGAATGTGCGTAATATCCTCCGGGGAAAATTCAACTTTTTGATAGCGTTCCAGAAAGGTATTTGTTATATCTGCCAGAGCCTGCTTGTCAAGGCCAGCGATCTTATGGGAAAGGTAGGCTTCAAGGATCATGCCTGAGGCAATAGCCTCCCCGTGCAAAAGTACAGGTCGGGCATCGGATTCAAGAAAATGAGATTCAATGGCATGTCCCAAAGTGTGCCCAAAATTTAAAATTTTCCTTAAATGTTCTTCTGTCGGATCCTTAAGTACCACCTGGTTTTTGATGATGACGGAATCATAGATGAGCCTGTCCATCCCATCGAAATCAGTGCGTTTCTTTAAGGCATTCCAATAGTCCTCATCCCTGATAAGGCCGTGTTTAAGCATCTCTGCAAATCCGCTGTTCAATTGTCGCCTGTCTAGTGTCTTAAGGAATTCCGTGATCACCAAAACCATACGTGGCTGGTTTATAACGCCAACCTGATTCTTAAGCTTCCCAAGGTCCACACCCGTTTTCCCGCCGATGGAGGCGTCTACCATCGAAAGAAGACTGGTAGGCACATTGATAAAAGCAATACCCCTTTTAAATGCGGAGGCGACAAAACCACCTAGATCGGTCACTACACCACCTCCCAGATTAATAAGGAGGCTTTTTCGGTCCGCGTTTAATTCAGACATTCTTTCCCATACACGGGTGCAGGTGGATATGTTTTTATGAAGTTCACCCGCTGCAATCTCGATGATCTCAAAGTAATGATCCGTTTTGATGTTCGCCATAAAAACCGGCAGGCAATGTTGTCGTGTATTCCCATCGACCAGGATAAATACTTTGGAGTACCGTGCATCCTTCAAATGTTTATTGATGGCTTCAAAACCCCCTGCGTTAAAATGCACTTCATAGGTTGCTGTACGGATAGATACCATGATGATTACAAATTCAATTCGGATAGCAAATGGATAGCAAAATAAAGGCTATTTTTCATTAATTGAATAGATTTTGTGTGCTATTTTTGGCGGGACAGGAAATTAGTAAGCATGGACCGCATTTTTGAAGATACCGCAACCGCCTTTGCGTTAAAGACCGATTCTGAACTGGAGCGAGCTTACTTTTTGTTCAAAATGATTGCCAATGAGCCTTTGGTAAGGATCGGAACGGCTGTCACTAATTTCGCGATCAAGGCACATCTACCCGTCGACGGGCTTATCAGGGCTACGGTGTTCGACCATTTTTGCGGTGGAGTCAGCGAGGAAGATTGTATGCCGGTGGTTGATAAAATGTGGGGCAGCAGGGTATATTCTGTCCTCGATTATTCTGTAGAAGGAAAGGACACAGAGGATCCCCTGGACGATGCCCTGGCCAAGAATTTGCAGATCCTGGACTTTGTGAAAGAGAAGAGGGCGATGCCGTTTGCAGTTTTTAAACCAACGGGCTATGGCAGATTTGCGCTCTTTCAAAAAATTAGCGAGGGTAAATCCCTGACCGCCGCAGAGCAGGCGCAATGGGAAAGGGTAGTGCACCGTTTTGACACTACCTGTAAAAAGGCGTATGACCTGGACGTTTCCCTGTTGATCGATGCGGAAGAGACCTGGATGCAGGACGCTGCAGATCAGTTGGTAGAAGAAATGATGCGGAGATATAACACAAAAAAGACCGTGGTCTTTAATACACTGCAAATGTATCGGTGGGACCGCATGGACTATTTAAAGAAATTACACGCCACAGCCATAGCGGAACAATTTAAGCTGGGGATTAAAGTAGTTCGGGGGGCTTATATGGAGAAAGAGAATGAAAGGGCTGAAGAGATGGGGTATGCGACTCCCATCTGTGCCTCTAAAAAAGCATCGGATGATAATTTTAACGCAGCTATTTCCTATATTGTTGACCACCTGGATACGATTTCACTTTTTGCGGGCACACACAACGAAGCCAGTTGTTATCTTCTGATGAAATTAATGGCGCAAAAAGGAATTGCCCCTGATGACGAACGAATCGGATTCGGACAATTGTATGGAATGAGCGATCATATTTCTTTTAATCTGGCAGCTTATGGCTATAATGTCGCTAAATATGTACCTTTTGGACCTGTACGGGATGTAATGCCTTATTTAATTCGAAGGGCGGAAGAGAATACTTCCGTAGCCGGGCAGACGAACAGGGAATTGGAATTGCTAAAAAAGGAACGGAAGCGGAGAATGATCTGATGGCAACGATCAATAAACAATTATCTATCGTAAATAATCATTAATATCATAGGAAAACGAATATGGGTCAGGTGAAAGTTGCCATCGTTACCGGGGCGGGTACGGGTATTGGAAGTGCTGTAGCTAAGGCGTTATCCCTGGATGGGTGGCATTTGGTGCTCGCCGGCCGACGGGAAAAGCCCCTGAAGGAAACTGCTGAAGTATGCGGCAAGGAGCGTGTACTGATCGTCCCTACGGATGTGACGGACCCCGGTGAGGTAAAGCGTCTTTTTAATCAAACCCAGGAAACCTATGGACGGCTCGACCTGCTTTTTAACAATGCGGGCATTAGCGCCCCTTCCAAACCCCTTGAAGCACTCACCTTTGAGGAATGGCAAAGGGTCATTGATACAAATTTGACCGGTGCGTTCCTGTGTACCCAGGAAGCATTCAAAATTATGAAGCATCAGAAACCAATAGGGGGCCGGATCATCAATAACGGTTCTATTTCCGCCCATGTACCCCGGCCCCAATCAGCCCCCTATACCGCAAGTAAACACGCAGTTACGGGATTGACCAGATCTGCTTCCCTGGACGGGCGTGAATTCAATATCGCCTGTGGCCAGGTTGATATCGGTAACGCGGCGAGTGCTATGACAAAGAAAATGGAAAAGGGAATACTTCAGGCGGATGGTTCCCATAAAATTGAACCCACGATGGATCCTGCGGATATAGGCAGGGCAGTCGCATTTATGGCCAGCCTGCCCTTAGATACCAATATTCCATTTCTTACGATTATGGCGAATCAAATGCCGTATATCGGCAGGGGTTAGTTGGCGGAAATCAATAACCAATTATCAATTATTTATCTGCTGCTGACATTGCTGGGCGGGCATGCCCTTTTCCCGGCCTGGTGACGGGCGGGTCAGCGAAACCTGAGGCGAAGTTTGTGTATGCAGTGAGCAGAAAATGGTATCGTGCGATGAATGATGATCCGGACGAATACTACTGCCTACCATTGCATGGTTTCAACTACCACCTCATTCTCACAGTTCCTGACCGTTAGCACTGCATCCCGATCATGCAATGTTGCATTAATCACAAAGGTCGTGCACGGTTCGGATCTGGTATCACTCCTTTTAAAATTCACATCACCGGCGCGAAGGAATAGAGCGATATCCGTGGAATCCAATTTCCTGTCCCTAAGCAAAAGCGATATGTCTTCAGAATAGGACAAGGGCTTGGAGCGCAAGTCCTTAAGCACCCTGCAATTTGGGAGGTAGCAAAATTCAGCCCCGGTTTTCTCAGATTTTTTTTTAAAGAAAAATGCCAGGATCACCAGCCCGAAAGAGAGACCGATCAAATAGAAGCCCAGGCGTTTAAGAAATGGCATAAATTAAAAAATAAGGAAGTTGATGTCGCTGAATTTCATGTCGAACCACTCACCAACCGACTTATTTGTAAGGATACCGTGGTACATATACAAGCCGTTGCGCAGGCCCTTGTCGAACCGAAGTGAATTTTCCAAACCGCCGTCTTCCCCGATCTTTAACAGGTAAGGGGTGAAGATATTGCTGATGGAAACAGAAGATGTCTTAGGGTATCTGGCCGGCATATTAGGCACTCCATAGTGGATTACCCCAAACTTTTCCTGGGTGGGTTTGTCATGCGTGGTCAACTCACTGGTCTCAAAGCAGCCCCCCATGTCGATACTGACATCAATAATGACCGCCCCGTTTTTCATCTGCTCCACCATGGTTTGTGAAACGATCACCGGCGCCCTGTCGGTTCCCCTAACGGCCCCTATGGCTACATCGCAGCGCCTGAGAGCTTTCATCAGGTTTTTTGGTTGAATGGTGGAGGTGTAGACGGTTTGCTTCAGGTTGGTTTGAATGTTCCGGAGTTTGGTCAGGGAATTATCGAAAACTTTTACGTTGGCACCCAGGCCGATTGCCGACCGGGCCGCAAACTCCCCTACGGTTCCGGCGCCCAGGATGACCACTTCCACCGGGGGAACCCCGCTGATGTTGCCAAACATAAGGCCGTTCCCTTTGTTGGTCGCGGCCATCAGTTCCGCGGCTATAAGGACGGATGATATTCCGGCTATCTCACTGAGCGACCGGACAGCCGGATATTTCCCTTCCTCATCGCGGATATATTCAAAGGCAACAGCGGTGATCCGTTTTCTGGCCAATTCCTCAAAGTACTTCTTTGACTGTGTTTTAATCTGAAGGGCCGATATTATGGTCGCCTGCGGGTTCAACAACTGGATTTCGGTTAGGGTAGGGGGTTCAACTTTAAGGAGCAGTGGGCAGGAAAATACTTTTTTGGTATCCTTAGTGATCTGACCGCCGGCCTCTGTATAATCCTTGTCCGAAAAATTAGCACCGATTCCGGCGCCGGATTCTATCAGCACCCGATGTCCGTTCGAAGTTATGGCATTTACTGCATCCGGGGTAAGGCATATCCTTTTTTCCTGGTACTGGTTCTCCTTAGGGATCCCCAGATAGAGTTCGCCTTTCTGTTTTAGAATCTCCAGGGTTTCTTCCTGGGGGAGCAGCTGTTGTTTGCTAAATGGTGAAGAGGGTTGGTCCATATAGTGTATTCTATAACCGAAGGCTTAGGTCATCCAATGGGCTACGGGTATAAAATTACAACAATTAAATGAAAATGCTCAGGGCCTTACTGTCAGCGTAGATTGACCCGGATTGCATTAAAAGAAAAAGTTAAATAAACTGCGGAGTGAGTGTCGTAACTGGGTCAATAAACTGCCAAGCGCTTTGTTCGGCGTTTCCTGGGACAGGTCTTCCTGAATGGACTTTTCTATATTTACCTTTATTCCGGCTTTTTCCAGTTGGGATCGCTCTTTGTCCTTATAATACTTTAGTTCAGCATCCATGGCTTCCAGATCGATCCCGTGTACGTGCTTGTCATAAAGCTTTACCCGAACAAAATATACGAATGGGATTACTACCATACAGACCGGTAATAACCATAAAATATTTTCAGTATCAATAAAATCATCCTCGGAAACTACTACCTCAAAAAGTTGAAAGGCGTACATACAAATGGGGATCAGCAAAATATGATACCACCAGTGCTTGCATGTAAAAAACCAGATTAATAATAAATAAAATGGGATTATCTTGCCAACAAGATACCACATATAAACATTTAAATTTTTAAAGCCATTACTGTCGATGGTAAATCCTAAAAAGTTCACTGTTGCATCAGGATCTCTTGAGAAATAATCATGTGCTTTAAAAATGAATGGGGAGGATATTATAAAAAATATAGCAATTGACTCTATAATAAGTCTTTTTCTAGCCTTCTTGCTCTTTTCCGAAGTCTCTTGCATGTAGGTAAAATCTGGGGATTTACCAATTCTAACGAAAAAAGGAGCAATTTATTGATTGCTCCCTTAATATTTTTTGTAAAAATTACCTATAAAGTAAAAATATCAGTGGTAGTGCTTGTCAAGAAAGAAAATTTTAGGATCTATCAATATCATTTTTGTTCACTCCATCGATATCATTTTTATGAACATTATCGATATCTTTTTTATTCACGCCATTTTCATAGACCTGATCGTCTGCCGTATTTGGAGAACAAGCTGCAGCCATTAAAATTAAACATGTGCAAATACCAAATAAAACTTTCTTAGTGTTCATCGTCTTAAGTTTTTTAGTTAAAGATTTGTTAATACTTGCTAACAAAAGTAGGAAAAAAACCACTTACTGATGCGCTTATGTCGGCAAAATAAGACACTTTATCGTAATAATCAAGCATTTTATCGAATAATTGGTCATTTGTCGAAATTTAGGCAATAAATGCAATGTTTTTGCGATGTCGACTTCCATTTATTTCAATTGAATTCCCAATCGGTGGTTCAGTTAAGTGAATTACCCCTTAATTCAAAGTTGGTCAGTCCATTGTCCGGGAGATTGACAATGCCCTCTCCACTGTTCCAGCTATGCGTACAATGAATGTCGCCTCAATCTATTCATTATATTGACTCCCAGGATGGATTAGGATACATCGGATAACTGATATAGTTATCTACAGAAAGATTTCATGTAACACTTAATAATTCTATTGGGTCGGATTATCATTAAATCAATTGTATAGAATATATTCTGTATTTTATCTTCAAAATGTAATATGACTGCAATTAAATTTTTTAATTTAGATTAATACAGAATCTCTATATGATATCAAAGTCCGCAAATCGGCTATACATTGAGATAATTATTTCTCTTATTATTGTTCTGTTGCCATTCACCTTGTATTTGCATTTATTCTTTGAAGATTATTCTCAGACCTTAGAATTATTTGGATTCACCTATTACCACGGACTTCCAGGTAATGAAGTTTTTATTTGGATGTTGCTTAAGAAAATTATTGCCATATCTCTTTTAATTATATGGTTTTTTACGTGCAGCTATCGTTGGCGATATTTCATCTTTTCGCCAATCTTACTGTATTCCTATTCCCTAATTCATAGCTTATCCTTTGATTTTGATACAAGACCATCATTTTCACAACAGTTTTTGGTGATAGCCCCATATCTTATTTTATTTTCATTTTTTCTGGTCCTTATTTCTCAAAAAATAAATAGGCTATATATCAATAATGCTTATGATCTAGCAATAAATGACGTTAAATCATTCCGAAAATATTCTCAGTTAAGAAGGGGTATAATAAAGTTTTTGAAAAATAAAAACAAAACAAAAATCATCAATGTACGCGTGGAATACCTTAAAAAACTATTTTATGTTAGGGAAAAAATAAAAGATAAATTGATTATCCCCAAGAATTTTTTGAAAAGCAAATCTTATTTTGCTTTTATTTTGGAAGTTGCAATAGGATTTATTTTACTGTTTATTCCGGTCCTCTATTTTTCTTTTGAGCTAATTCCAGACCACTATACAGTTGTTAAAATTTGGGGAATTACTATTGACAGCAATGGTTTTGTTGATGTACCTACTTTCTTTTGGTATTTTACGAATGTTTTATGCCTAGCGATTCCACTTTGTATCTGGTTTCTTACAGAGCGAAATTGGTGGCGATTTGCAATATTTTCACCTATTATATTATCTGCTTATCAGATTTGGGAAGTACTTTATATTAATTCTAAAGCTGTAGATGAGTCAGAGTATATGAAGTCAATTCCATTTATTTTAGTTATACTTTTAACTCTCTTGATTCTTTCTTATATAACAAGATTTAAGTATCAAATAGTTGATATTTATGAGGAGATTTCCCAAGAAATCGAGGAATTACTAAGGTGGAGTGATCTGACAGGAAAGAAATTGCAAGATAAAAAATCTAAATTGAGCATACTTAAGGATCAATTTAGAGGCGATGACTCTATCAATGATCATCTTGAATCGTTGTTAAAACTAAAAGAAGAACTCATAGTAGAAATAAACAAGTCGAGGGCTGGCTAATATCATTGTATATTTAATCAATCATATCTGGAACACACGTAATCCGGCTTTGTTCTACCTTACCAATTCACCTATTGCGTCCCCCTGCCTGTTTCAACCTTGTACAACATAGGATTAAAAGCCTTGGAAGCCACCAGAACTTTGTCACCAACCCTTAAATCTTCAATCTCTGTTTCCATGACAATTACTTTAACCACATCGGACTGAATGAGCACGGTAACAATACATACTACCTGCTGATGTTCTATTTTCAATACTTCCCCGGTAAATTTAAATTTCCCGCTGATGCGTTTGTTAACAAAGACCTCGTCTGCCGGTCCCTGCCGGATGACCTCCCCTTTTTCCAAAATATATACCTGGTCCGAGAGTTTTACAATTTCCCCGATATCGTGGCTTATAAGCACTGTGGTAAGGTTAAATTCCCGGTGTACTTTGAGAATATGATCTTGTAATTTCAGCCGTATTTTAATGTCTAAAGCCGAAAGAGGCTCATCGAGCAAAAGCAGGTCGGGCTGTTGTACCAGGGCCCTTGCCAACGCTACGCGCTGTTTCTGCCCCCCCGACAGAGTATCCGGTTTTCTGCTCTGCAAATCACCGAGTTCAATGATGTCGATCAGATCTGAAATATGTTGTTGCTCCTGTCCTTTCCGAAGCGCAAATTCAAGATTTTGGCGAACGGTCATATTCGGAAACAGGGCATAATCCTGAAAAACATAGCCAATTTTCCGCTTTTGTGGAGGAATATTGATTTTTTTTTCTGAACTAAACCAGCATTCCCCATTGGCACGTATTTCTCCCCGGTCAGGTTTCATCAGCCCGGACAGGAGCCTTAAGACAGATGTTTTCCCCGCCCCTGAAGTGCCATAAATTGTTATCAATTGCCCTTTAGGAATCGTCAGATCAATCCTGAGGTTCATTTCACCATCCGCAGCCTGCAACACTTTCTCTACATCCAGGATAATCATTTCCAAAATCTTTTTAAATACTTGCCATTCACCAGATAGACAGCCAACAGAATACAAAAAGTGATAGCGAATAAGATCAGTGAATAAAAATTAGCCGCCCCGTAATTGAGTGCCTCCACCTCATCATAGACAGCGATCGAAGCCACCCTGGTCCTTCCGGGTATATTACCTCCGATCATCAAAACCACCCCGAACTCTCCTACCGTATGGGCAAAGGAGAGGACGATCCCGGTAAGTAAAGATGCCTTGATATTCGGAAGCTGAACCTTCAGTAATGCTGTCAGTTTTGATTTTCCCATAACATAGGCTGCATCGGTCAGGGAGGAAGGAATAGATGAAAGGCCTGCTTGTATTGGATGTACCATAAACGGCAGGCTATAGATCACCGAGGCCACTACGAGTCCCGTAAATGAAAACACCAGTTTTATCCCCAACCATTCGTCGATCCAGGCTCCAAATGCATTTCCAGGGCTGAAGGCCATTAAAAAGTAAAACCCTAAAACGGTAGGAGGGAGCACCAATGGCATGCTTACCAGCGTCTCAGCCACCGGTTTAATTCGGGATCGTGAAGCTACCAGCCAATAGGCTATTGGGACCGCAATAAACAGGAGGATGACAGTAGTTACCACGGCCAGTTCAAAAGTCAATATCAGCGGGTCCCAGTCGATCATTCCGCAAGCATAATTTCGTTTAATTTAATCATTGCTATGACCATAGACCGTTCCTTTAGGCCAAGGCTATCCACAGCATCTGTACTTATTATGGAGACCAGTTCTCCGACATGGGTATCCAGGACCACCCTGCTTATCAATTCCCCCCTTTCAATCTTGGTTATTGTACCATGGATCCTGTTCTGCAGGCTGATCGCATGGTCTGCCTGGGTGCCGATGACCACCTCGGTTTCCTTGAAAAGTACCTCAACCTTATTGCCTATAGTCAGATAGGAAACAGTTTCAGGTGTTTCGATGACAATACTCTTCAATACGACCTTCGCATCAATGTCCACTGCAACCAGCGATAGACTTCCGTTTACTTTAATATCCGCAATATGCCCTCTAACCCTATTCATCTACCGAATATCCAAATTTTTTTAGTAATTGTTTTGCTTCGGCGGAGAATAAAAAGTCATAAAACTGCTGAGTATGCTTCCTATTGCTTTTTTTCCGTTCAATAGCCACTACCCCCTGCGGGATGGGTGGATAGTACTTGTCATTTAAAGCAACCCACCGCCCTTTTCCCTTCATTTCAGGAGATAATACTACTGACATTGCCGTAAACCCCAGGTCTGCCGCTCTGGAAATAATGAACTGGTTGGTTTGTGAGATGCTTTCCCCATACACCAGTTTATGGGAGACGGCATCAAAGATCCGGAAGTTATTAAGGGCAGCGATTGCTGCATGACCATAGGGGGCGGTTTTTGGATTTGCCACCGCTATATGCTCAATGGAATCCTTTGTTAAAGAAGCCATTGAAGGTGTTATTCCTTCCTTCATCGTCCATAGCACCAGTTCCCCGTAAGCATATATTTTAGGGGGATGTTGTGTTAACCCGACCCTGAAAATTTCATTGGGGTACTTCATATCAGCCGATACAAAGACATCGTAGGGAGCGCCCTCTATTATTTGGGCAGTGAGCTTACCTGAAGAACTTACGACCAAATCACATTTAATACCGGTTTTTTGGGTAAACACCGCACTTAACTCCTTCATGGCATAATTCATATTGGCGGCGGTAGCGATGGTGATCTTTTCCTGATCACTCTTTTGATAACCGCAAGCCGATATCATACATAAAACAAACGCCGTAAGCCATAGTGTCACAATGCATATTCGATTCATCCCTCACATATTTGAGTTAAATGAAATGTATGTTTTAGCCTGGAACACACGCCTTTTGTGAAATTTTAGCTCGCCCGGGTCTGTTGGACGGCCATTAGGCCGTGCCGTGCACAAGATCAGCATCTGTTATTATTTAATTGACATTCGCGTTAATGATCCTCCGGCGCCTGACAATATTGGTCTTTGGCATTTTTTAACCGCCGACTCCCCACTTTTAATTTAGTATCACCCGTTGGGATGGTCATCCTATTTAAAGTTACCGAAGTTTGATGAAACCGATGTTACCCCGCCCCCCCGCCACGATTTAACGTTCCATGACCGGCACCCATATTTCTTCCTCAGACAGCGGGTGTTCGTTTTTATATTTCTCGCCCATAACGGCCAAATGGGGCCGGTTGTCCAATGTGTACTCCGAATTTGGAATCCAATGGTTAAAGATAAACCCATATATTTCAGCTGCATCACTCGCTTTTCCAACATAGTGGAAAACTGCATAAAGTCCGGCAGGTATTTCCAATCCCTCCATACCCCCGGGAATTTTGCCAAATCGATCGACCCTGACTGCGGCCCACTTTTCAAAAGTACGGTCAGTATCAAAATCCTCATAAAAAGTGAGGTCGCCGTATACTTCCACGGAATACAATTCTGTACCAAGTTGGTTTTGTATAGCATGTCTTCCGGGCATGAAATTCTGCCATAGCGAGCTGGTTTTATTGCAGGCAAAGGTCATTTTCATCTTTTGCCCCACCAATTTAGTGTCGCAAAGGAACTGAATATGTACCGCTGGAATTTTCATCATTAAATATCGCTGGAAACCCTTGTTTTGCAACATGAGCTGCCTGGTGGTCCGAGGGTTGGCCAAAGGTAAGCAAGATTCGCGGTTGACTGCATAAATAGGAAGAAATAGGACCAACATGGATGATCCTGGATTTATTTAAGTGGTTGTATTCCCGTGACCTCCCAGGTTGAATGAACGCAGGCTTAATCGGCCGTATTGTTTTGCCGTTATGTCTTCATTTCTTCACCTTACAAAAGGCATTAATTGCTGGAGTTTGTTATTTCGCAACCAGATACATAACCATATAAGAATTCCAAAAACAACCGGGAATATCATATTAAAAAGCGGGTCCTTGTGCATGATATGCGTCGCAACAGCCCCGCCGAGCCACCCTGTAAGCAGGACAGCACCAAAAATGGCTGTTTTGGGAATTAAGTACAAGAGTGTACTTATCAGTAAAATCAAACCCATATAAAGTACAGAATCGCTGGAATAGCCCAAATCCGTGGCTCCCTTGACGGCCATTTCGGTTTGTAAAATATTACTAACTGCTCCGAATAAAAATAACAGCACA
Source organism: Eudoraea sp. (assembly GCA_035312365.1). GTDB lineage: Bacteria > Bacteroidota > Bacteroidia > Flavobacteriales > Flavobacteriaceae > JAFMPW01. The sequence goes on from DATGCB010000215.1 coordinate 14,208, forward strand.
ATCAATCCCTGGAGGATGTAGGAAGTCCATAATCGGCCTTTTGAAATTTGATAAGTTGATTCCATTTTTAAACGTTTAAATTATTCTTTTTATTGATTTTTCAGTTCCTTAAAAGTAAGCATTATGTCGATTCCAATGAAGCCCGATATTGCCTTAATGTAAAACCGGGCCTTAACTTTTCTATATCCCGCGTCAGCACACCATGATTACCATCGACTACCCTTTGTAAGGTACTCTTTTGTATTTTAACAGGTGTTCGCACAAAGCCGATTTTATATCGGCATATTTTGTTTGAACCAGCCAGTGACCCGTATCCAATTCTAAAAAGACATAGTCATTCTTCATAAATTCGTGGCCGTTTTCGACAGCGACAGAACCGACGGCCATATCTTTATTACCCCAGATAAAGAGGGATGGAGTATGGATATCCCCCAATATTTGCTTTTTGGCAGCCATTTTTAAATAATTGTAATTAGCCCGGTAATAGTTCAGGGCAGCAGTAAGTGTTCCAGGGTGCCTGAATGCCGCCAGATAGTTCTCTATTTCATCCTCGCAGCTGTGTTTCCATAGTTTTTTAAACAATGCAAAATCGTTTTTTCTTAAATTCCATTCCGGCAGATACGACATTTGAAATGATTTGATATACCGACTCATTCTGCCTTGTTGCCTGTCAGTGAAGATTGCCTCGCCAAAGGCCTGGAGATGGGGCACAGAAAGGCCGGCCCAGCTCAGAAGGGCATTCGGGTTATCATGGACTACTTTCCAGCCTATTGCCGCCCCCCAGTCGTGTCCTGTTAAGTGAAATTTATCCTGACCAAAAAATCGTGCAATTTCTATAACATCATTGGCAAGCAGATCCAGGGTGTAGTATTTTTTCCCCTTTGGGATTGCTCCCTTGCTGTATCCCCTTAAATTAGGCGCAACACAAAAAAATCCAAGTTTTGAAACCTCTGTAATCAGATCTTGCCACATATACGAGGTTTCAGGAAACCCATGCAGGAAAATAACCAACTCATCACTCTCTCTACCTGCAACCAGGCAATCAAATGTTAATCGTCCGCATTTTATTTGTTTTTCTGCATTCATAAGGCAGGCAGGTCAGTGGAATTTGTAACTTGTTTGCCGCGCCTTTTATGTAGTGATCTGGCTAATATAATGGCCAACAGGATAACAAGTATCACATAAATGCCAAGCAATTTCCTGTCTGTGAACACACTACCTCCCAGGAAGCCAACAGTAAAATTCATTCCCCCGTGTAGGAAGATTGCCAACAATACACTACCCTTTGTATGGTTATAAAGCCATGAAAAAACGATTCCCATCGCAGTCATTAAGGGAATATAGGCAACTACGGGCATCCCCCCAATAGCTTTTGGCAGAAAGATCACCAATGGTAAATGCCACATGCTCCATAGAAATCCGATGACGATCCCGGCCCTGACAGGGCCATAGCTTTCCTGTAATTCGGGTTGTGCAAATCCCCTCCATCCCAATTCTTCAGCCACAGGACCCCCCAACAGCATATTGACCAGAAAAAATATTGGCAGGAGCATGATACCCAGCATGGCATCGTCTCCGGACAATCCCATTCCCTGCAGGATAAGGGAAATGTCAGGGATTTTTCCACCGGACAATACATGAACGGCTACGGCCACTAAGGCGATGCATATTAAGCCCAATATGGCAAATAGGTAATATCTTATTGAAACCTTCCAAATCAGTAGTTTTCTTAAAAGTTGTTTTATCCCGGATCTTCCCCCTTCCCTAAAAGCGAGGATAATGGCAGACAGGGTTGGTCCCCAGGCCCCGGGCAATACCCAAAATTCACTGACATTTTCGGAAAAATAAAAAGGACTCCAAAGAACCCAGGATATTGCAAAGCTTAATACAAAAAAGAGGATAGTAAATCTGCGATCATTTTTCATGATTTCCGGCATTTAATTAAGTCTTCATTGCTTAATTCTTGTTTTGCTATGGTACATGGTGTACTTCTGTTGCTGAAGCATACATAATTATAAATGCCGCCTTCCCTTACCACGGAAGCTGCTCCTTTATACTTCATCTTTGTAAAAAATTCATATTTAATTGACTTTCAATTTTTTCCAAAGGACAGCCTGTTTGGTTGTAATTAAATTCAGGGTATCTCAACCACTATCAGTTCCTGAAGGTGCCACTCTGAAGGGTTATTTTACCATCCTTCAAGTGGGCCAGGAGATTCATGAGTTTTGGCATGGTACTTTCACCCATAAGGACATTCAATCCCATCTTCGGTGGCCCTGATTCCCTAATACTGGATATGACAGCCTCAAAATATTCGATTCCCAATTTTGTCTGATCCTTTGTCCCAATTTTTGTAAGCCCCATGCCCAATAAAATTTGCTCCATCTCCATTGTGGTAAATAGAAAGCTTTGATCCGCACTACCTGCCCAGGGCATGGGATAGATTACTTCGTCATCACCCTTTTTATAGATGTCGTAATAAAGGAAATATCCACCTGGTTTTAAAACCCGTTTTATTTCACTATAGAATTTGTCCTTATCTGGTATATTCATCTGAACATGCTGTGTCCACACCACATCAAACGCGTAGTTGGCGAAAGGAAGATGTAATGCATCTCCATGTACAAAAGACGTCTTGTTGTCCAGCTTTACGAGTTTGGAAAGTTCGGCTGCCGTTCTGATAAACTCAGTACTCAGGTCAATTCCGGTGCAGATGCAATCAAATTCGTCTGCAAGCATTCGACAGGGCCCGCCAAGACCACAGCCCACATCCAATACACGTGCTTCCCTCAAATCAATTGAGCTTGCAAGCTCCATGGAAACGGCGGCTCCCCGAACATGAAACTCGTCCACGGCCGCAATGTCTGCCCTTGAGACATTGTACAGGTCAATTCCCTGTTCTATAAGGCGATCAACAATGTCCTCAAAAAGCCCTTTTTTAAGGTAGTGGTTTTCAATTTTTTGGTTTAATTCATCCATTTCATTTCCCTTAAAGGAGGCTTCAAAGATGCCCGGATCCTATCCTGAGTTTAAAGGTAGCCCCGGACCAACAATTATGCCGGGACATGTATTGCAAAAGCTATTAAATCAATGGGTATAAAAGTACGTATTTTATGGAAATCGAAGGGCGGGTTATTGATACCTTGCCTTTTCGAAAGGCAGTTTCATGTGGGTATTAAACTTTCGATATGAAAGGTGAACATCCTTTAATTTTCAGGGTTGATCAGGGATTTTCCGACCCCTTATCAACAACCAGAACATAAACACATCCTCCCCTAAAAAAGTGATCATAATAAAGTCCAGGTTAACCTGTGGGAAAAAGTATGGCTTCAGTTCGTTTATCAAATAGCCCAAACCTGCCAGTGCGAGTAAAATGCCAATAATTCCGGAATCTGCACCATGACTTCTGTGGTAAGGGGCAAAGAGGGGTTCATTCACGGGCCCTGCTTAAGGACCCGGCAGGCGTGTACCCGTGCCTTTTCCCTCGGTATATTTTACCGCATCCATATTATCCTGTTTTAAGGTAAACGATCCATATACTTTCTCCAGGATGGCCTCCGCATCATTTTTAATATTCCAAATATTATAATTCCCGGCAGTCGCCACAACCAGAAGATCATTCCCTTCATCAATAAAAATACGCTGGTCTCCATTTCCTACCGCAGCTGGTAATTCAAAAGATTTCCCCTGTATCTTAAAATTAAATATCCAGAATTGATAACCATATCCCACGTTGTTATTGCGACCAAACGTAATGTAGGGCTTCAGAGATACTTCGACCCATGCTTTTGGAATAATTTGCGTTGTTCCCCAACGACCTTCATTTAAATATACGATGCCAAATTTCAGCATGTCCCTGGAGGTTAACCTTAAGCCGGATGCGGCTGCGGGCACTTCGGTGCCCGTAGAATTAGTCCATTCAGAATTAATGATGCCCATGGGTTTAAAAAGGTATTCTTTGGCAAATTCATATACATTTTTCCCGGTGGTTCTCTGGAGAATGGCGGAAAGAAGTTCTGTAGTGCCCCCGTTATAATTCCAGGTGGTGCCCGGAGCGGAAGTTAAATCACGACCCAATACAAAGCCAATGCGATCATCGCTTTGATCCATTTGAATTTCGCTGTTCTCAGGATTGTCTTACGGGACATCTTCGTTCCGTTCAAGGCCGGTGGTCATAGTCAACAGATGTTTAACGGTAAATTGATCCTTGCCGTCTATATTGTATTCGTGGTAGTCATTAAAGAAATCAAAAACTTTTTGATGAACACTTTTAATTTTTCCCTGATCAATGGCAATTCCAATACAAGCCGATACCACACTTTTTGAGACACTCCTCAGATCGTGCAGGACCGTTTCACCATGTTCAACAATTCCAATATCACGGCCCCAATTGTAATCCTGACCTGTAAAATATTTCTCCAGGACAAGTTTTTGGTCCTTATAGATAAGCAGGCTATGTCGTCCAGGGTAAAAGCCGGAATTAATACTGTCAATTATTTCATTGAGGTTCTTTTCATTCATGCCTACCTCCTCGGGCGAAGAAACTGAAATCGCATCCCGGGGTTGTCCCGGTTTTCCTGAGGGATCTTTACCGGCATGGCGGCATGCAAGATTGACTGAAAAGATAATGAGGGTCACCCCCAAAAAGGTTGCTAACTTCTTCATGTTTTCCGGATTTTTTAATTCCTTTTTAAAAGCAATGGCCGGGCAGGCGATGTAAATATGAACCCCTGCCCCATATAGGACCCCGTTAAGGAGCTTCAGGGTGATTGAAGGAGGCCGGCCACGAAGCACATCAGTGGTCCTGTGGTTATTGTTAAACGTAGCTAAAAATTTCGGAGGACAGGAACGTACCGCTGAATTCATACCCACCGCTATTCTTCAATGAACAGAGCGTTGTAGGTCCTCTATCGGATCGAAACATCCAATTCTAAAAATTTTTCTTTGATCATACTTAAGGCAAAGGCCCCGGCAGATGCAGTAAATACTGAATAGTCCAAAGCCCCCTTTATTCCTGTTGAAAATGTCATCGACAACCCAAATATCAAAAGTAGATACCCGCTTAATCTTGCGATAAATTCCGTTTTGAATCCGATGAGCAAACACACGCCAAAAATGACTTCGGCCGCTGTGGCAAGGATACCGGTTACAGGAATAACAGCGTCCGGAAGCCACGGATTTAATACCCGGGTATACTCCAAAAAACGATCCCAATTTCCCCAGGTGGAAACTTCTTCGCCCCACCAGCCAAGCCGGTCCGCTACCGCTGATAAAAAGCCGATGGATACAGCAATGCGCAGAAAAAGCTTGATAATATTAGTTTTCATAACAGTTTAGGGTTAATATGTTTACAGGGTCTGATTAAATAACATTAACGTCAGTTCGGGATAAGAAGGGTGTTTTTTTGATGTGAAAAAAGAGAAAAAAGCGTTAACTTAAAGTACTGTAAAACAACAAGTTGTATGATAATTTCTCTTTAATGAAAGATACGGATATTTTCTCAGATTTGTGTGCCTTGGATGATTTTCATAAGGATTTCGACTGTTTTCTGGCCCAATACAGTATTTGCGATGGCAAAAACAGCAGTAGGCGTAAAGGTTTTATGTCCATCTCCGAGACAATCATTGACCAACTCAAGAACATATCACAGATCGAGCACTCCAGGCACAGGTCGTTGACCAACTTCTTTGTCAATATCCTTGGGGGCTTTGTGCCTATCAGTTCAAGGAAACCAAACCTTCAATTCTAAAGGACTTGGTAGATACCTAACAATTATATTTGATGTGAACTTATCCCGAACTCAGGTAGCATTAGATTCTTCGCATAGAGGCGACCCAGAAAATGATCCGGATCTTGCAAGGTTTCTAAACTGATGTGCGTTCGTGCATTTTCTATGGCAGCTAACATTATCCCATTTGGAATCAATCTATTTATTCCCAAGTTTACAGGAAGTCAGTATTGAAATCCAAGCAGGTTCCAGTACCATTCAATTCCCAGGACAAGGAAGGATAAAACCACCAGGCACCAGTAGTGCAATTTGGCCAGTGGAGCCGAAACATCCCTGGTATACCCTGTTACCAAAAAATAAGGTAAAAACAGGGTAAGTACCAAGCTGACAAGGGGTAGTATTAGCAGAACAATAAGATAGGTCGGAAGATGTTGAGACAATTCCGGTAATTGCTGGCCAAGCAATACAAATAAGCATACAAGAAATATGGCTTGTAACAGGCATACGCTGAAAGCTGTCCACCGTGCAGCCGGCAATACCGCACTGGGAGGTCCATTGAAAATCCTGCGCGCCAACCAGCCCAAAAGCCAGCCAAACACACTCAGGACAAAGAAAATTATGATAACAACCAGTAATGAGCTATGTAGAGAAGGATTTTGGTGCCAGGGAACCGGCTCCAAAGACCATCCACTGATGCTAAGACCATCTACAAACAAATATTTTACTCTTCCTTCATCGTCAGTTTGAAAGGTCATCATTTTATCCCCATCTTCCTGTGCAAATAACAAAGAATCAACTTCAATATAACGTTCTGATGGAAATCCCATACCGCCGTAAACCAAAGTCCCGTCTTCGTCCATTGAAAGTTGCATGGTGCCTGTTAAGCCCGAGGCCTTCGCCAGCGAATTTCGGAAACGTCTGGTGTCTCGGTAACTACCAAGCAAAACAGCAGCCCGGTCTGGAAAGCCCGAAGAGGGTTCCAATTTTATCCTTTGGGATAGAGGGAAGTAATGATCAAAGACCTGTTTAAAGAAATTATTAAAAAACCCGCCTGAATCGGCACGATCCTGATTGGTAGACACAAATATGCCCACATTTGCCTCTGGGATCAACATGAGTTCTGTGCCGAAACCAGCCCAAGATCCCCCATGGCTCCAGACTGGTACCTTATTGTGCACACTTTCGATAAAACCCAACCCCCACCCAGTAAGTTCCGGATGATGGGTAAACTGCCGTGAGAGCATTTCACGTACTGTTGCCTCCCGTAATATCCGTTGTTCTTTTAACTCACCCATCTGGAGAAATGTACTCATGAAGCGACCCATATCCAGACCCGTAGCAATTACTTCGGCAGCCGGTGCAAATTTAATCCGGTCATAAATTGCAGTAACATGTTGTTCATCGTTCCAGTAATATCCCTGTGCCATCGTGGCAGGTACTTCGACTGGAATTCCATATTGCGTTTGGTCCATACCCAAGGGTGAAAAAATGTAATCTTCCACATATGCATCATACGATTGTCCGCTAGTCCGCTCTACGAGGTGCCCGGCCAGCGCAAATCCATAATTAGAATAGCTGATCACCTCTCCCGGAGGTATCACCCGATCCGGTTGGCGACGGTTCAGGAATTCACTCAGCGGAGTAGGGTTCGCAGTCAGCGATTCGGTAGTCCCCGGAAATGTATCATCAAAACCTGCAGTGTGGGTTAAAAGGTTGCGCAAAGTGACAGGTTGTCCAAAGGCCTCTAGGATCTTAAATTCGGATAAATAATCATTTACATCGGTATCCAAATCAAGGTTTCCTTGTTCTACCTGCTGCATCACGATGGTAGCCGCAATCAACTTAGAGACGGATGCTATCCGAAATAATGTCGTTGCCGGGTCAACTGGAATTCTGTTATCCAAATTTGCATATCCATAACCTTTTGAAAATAACAATGAATCCCCCTTCACCACCACAACCACTGCTCCGGGCACATGATATGCGTCAATCAGAGCGGGGAATAAACCATCAAAGAATATTTCAAGTTCAACCGGATTGTGTGGTCCGCGGATTGAATGCGTAAAGGCTTCTTCGATTGTAATGGTCGAATCCTGAGCAAACGTGCTATACAGTGTCAGCAGTCCCAGAAAATAGCTAAGTATACAAATACGTAACATGGGGAATACTATAAATAACGTATTCAAGATACTATCCTTTGATTGTTTTTTTAGCACTAGGTTCATGAGGTATTATACTATTGATTCGTATGAAAGTAAATAGGATAATTCAAGTGGATTATCTATTATATGCACCATCACTTGGCTAAATAAACTAGTAAAGTGGTTCAGATTTTCTTCTAATTTCGGGGTAGAG
>DATGCB010000216.1:0-9293 GCA_035312365.1 Eudoraea sp.
TATGGTAATGTACTTACCATATTTAAGGCAGAGGGACTTTCCGTAACGCCCTCATACTTTAAAGATAGTGTGATCCCCGTGTCCTACCCCCATTACAGACATCCGAATGCCAATACGTTTTTCTATGACCCATTGCAAAAAGACACCCTTGAAATTCCTTATATTACCAGTAATGACCTTACCCAAACACTTATGGAAAAAGCATCGGGACTTCATATTTCCCAGGTGCGAAAGCTGCCAGAATTAGAAAGGAAGACAATATATGGGATAAGATCCGACTCCTTGTATAAACGCATGATGCAGGAAAGTGACAATTTTCTTGCAGAACAATTGTTAATCCTTTCTTCTTCCGTCCTGTCTGATACGCTTTCGGGTGACAGGGCGAGGGGGTATGTGCTCGATTCCCTTCTTGGCAACCTGATGCAGCCCCCACGCTGGGTAGACGGTTCCGGACTCTCCAGGTACAATTTGTTTACCCCGGAATCCCTGGTGCATGTCCTTGGTAAAATGCTGGAGGAATTTCCAAAAGCCCGACTTTTTCAACTTTTTCCGGCAGGTGGTGTTTCAGGCACCCTGGCTGAATGGTATCCCGGTAATCCAAAGCCGTATCTATATGCCAAAACCGGGACCTTGGGGAACAATCATTGCCTCAGCGGGTACCTCATTACGAAATCCGGGAAAACACTGATCTTCAGTTTTATGAACAACCATTTCAGGCAACCCGTTTCAGAAGTTAAAAATGCCATGCAGCATTCTTTTGAGTGGATACGGGATAATTACTGAGATCAGTGAGCAGAAAGCCCTGCCCGATAACTGTAAAAACCGCTAACGGCTTACCGCTATTTGTTACCTGTTGACCAGTCCGTTCAACTCGGCATACTGCAACAGCAGAATGGTCTTTGCATCATTGATCTCACCGGTCCTGATCATTTGCAGGGTATCATCAAACAAAAACTCCAGCACTTCTATATTTTCGGTTTCGTCTTCCACCCCTCCCCCTTCACTTACCTTCATTTTTTCTTCGTAAGCCCCAACAAAAAAATACAGGATTTCCGTAACTGATCCCGGCGACATATAACACTCGAACACCTTCCGAACGTCCTTAATCTGGTATCCGGTTTCTTCCTCCACTTCCTTTCTGATGCATTCCTCCGGGTTATCGTCCTCCAGAAGACCGGCACATACTTCGATCATCATGCCATTTTCGTTCCCGTTGATATAGGTGGGCATCCGAAACTGCCTGGTAAGGACAACGGTTCCTTTTTTTTTGTTATAAAGAAGAATGGCCGCCCCATTCCCACGGTCATAGGCTTCACGCATTTGTTGTTCCCAACTGCCATCTTCTTTTTGATAATCGTACGTATATTTATATAAGGTGTACCAGTTGCTGGACAGGATTTCTTTTTCGACATTTTTTATACTGCCTTTTTTCAATCTTTCTGAATTTAAATTTTTTGGATTGGAAAGATAGCCATTTTAGATCTGGCCTCATCTTCGACCTGTTAGTTCCTATATTTCTTATTTTTTCAGACCGTAATGGCCCGGTTCAAATACCTTCTGAATGGTAGCATCTCCCTGTAAACACCGATCAGCTTCTCTTTAAAATCATCTTTATACACCGCTTCATTTGAAAATCTGTGTATGACCGCAAATGTTTTATTTCTTAAAAGGTCGATTTGGGGATGATCCCGGGAAAATCCTTTCGGACTTGTTTTCAGCCTTTCATCTTCGTAAAGGTCGCCAAAGGTGGTGCGGAATGATTTTTTGTTTATAATCTGTTTGAATACATCCCCGTCATAGTCCAGCGCGTCACGGATACTTCGAAGCACTTTAGGCTCTGGTCGCCATAGGCCCCCTGCAAACAGGGATTCATCAACTCCTATTTCAAGGTAAAAATCCCCCGTACCAGGCGCCTTGTCTAACGCAGCAGCAAAGTAATCCTTATACACCGGTTTGTAGGGATGGAACATAAGGTTATTATTGATACGGTTGATCCCTTTCCTTCCCGGGGTGGAATAATATGCTTCATCAATAGCAGCCAGCATTTGATCAACCTCATCCAGCCATTCAATAAATTCCGACCGTAATGCCCTGTAACGCTTTCGATGGAGGTCCATCCATTCCTTCGAATTGTTTTTTTGGAGTTCCCGAAGAAATCCGTTCAGTTTTTTGAAGTTCATTTAAAGGGTTATTAACTATCGGAAGTTGATTCGCAGGGATTGGGTACGTCACCCACAGCGCCGAAATTGGGTTTTATCTCATGGATACTCACGTATTGCTAATTGATAATGGCTTTTTTCGTATCGGGCACCGGATGTTTAAAACCGGTTATCACCGCTGATAATATCACCGAGGCCTCCGAGGATACTCCCTTCTCCCTTGTCTTTACCGCCCCTTGGAACGGAGGCCAGAACCCGGCCTGCCAGACGGCTGAAAGGCAAAGATTGAATGTAGACCGTTCCAGGTCCTTTTAGTGTGGCAAAGAATAAACCTTCTCCCCCAAAGATGGTGTTTTTGATGCCTCCTACAAACTCAATATCGTAATCTACATCCCTGGTAAACCCTACAATGCACCCCGTGTCCACCTTGAGCACTTCCCCGGGGCCCAGTTCTTTCTTGGCCAGGGTACCCCCTGCATGAACAAAAGCCATCCCGTCCCCTTCCAGCTTCTGCATAATAAAGCCTTCTCCGCCAAACAACCCCCTGCCCAGCTTTTTCGAAAATTCAATGCCCACGGACACACCTTTGGCAGCACATAAAAAAGCATCCTTCTGGCAGATAAACTTCCCTTGTTTTTCAGAAAGGTCTATGGCTAAAATTTTACCTGGATATGGCGACGCAAAACTCACCTGTTTTTTCCCCCGGCCAACATTTAAAAATGCAGTCATAAAAAGACTTTCTCCGGTCAGGATCCGCTTTCCGGCAGAAAATATTTTCCCCAGTACGCTGCTATCCTGGTTGGAACCATCTCCGAATATAGTGTCCATTTTTATGTCGGAATCCATCATCATAAAACTTCCTGCTTCGGCCACAACAGCCTCCTGAGGATCCAATTCTATTTCCACATACTGCATTTCTTCGCCGTAAATCTGATAGTCTATTTCGTGTGCATTCATTTTTTATGTTATTATAAGATTGTTACATGTTCTTTCGCCGGTATGTAGAGGTCATCCCCTGTGCATAAGTTATCAGTAAGTTGTCTTTGTTACAAATAAGAAGCTGATTATTTTAAGATATTCAAATAAATTCACACCACACAAGGATAAATACAGCATCCTGTGTATAACCCCGGAAAGACTATGACTTATCGGTCATTAACCTTTCGCCTTCACCGTCCATTCAAAATCAAAGGTTGAGACCACCGTTCCATCTTTGTTAACGCCTACAGATTTCATCCAGAATGTTTGTCCTTCCCCGGTGGCCAGGGTCCTTTTGAGGGCCTTCCCTATCAAATGCCCGTCCTCACATGTAAAGGTGATCCTGCCTCTTGCCTTCCTGGTGAAGCTGGCCTTGTTCGCGGCCACCAGCATGGAGATGTTCCTGCCACTTTCCCGGATCTGATCAATGACCATGGTGCCCGTGCTGAATTCTGCGGCCATCCCCTGTACCGCCCAATACATAGATCTGAATGGATTCTGATTGAGCCAGGTATGCCGGACCGTAACGACTGCCTTTTGCCGGTCTAAATACCGAAGGCGTACTCCGCACCACCAGGCCGAGGGCAGTTTAAAAAAAGTGAACGTATTGTACTTCAGCGCATTTGTTGCCATTGGACTGTAACTTATTGGGTGTTGCCTTCTAAAAAATGAAGGCTGTGGGCAAAAGTATTGAAAATTGCGGACCTATATAATGTTAAAATAAAGTTAAAATTTAGTACTATGTTTTGCATAATACCTTTTTTTAAATATATATTTGCATAAGAAACTAATATGCCATGACAGAGACATTGACTAAACACGAAAGAAATTTGTCCGCAATCATCCATGCATCCACCCTGAGCAAATACTTTGTTCCCTTCGGGAATTTTCTGCTGCCGCTAATCTTGTGGATGGCCAACAAGAAGGAGAGCGCTTTTGTGGACTACAATGGCAAACAGGCACTGAATTTTCAAATAAGCCTTCTTTTATACTCCATGGTGTTGGGGATTATTTCCGTGCCATTCTTCCTGGGCATTCTACCCAATATATTCGAAGGGGGTATACTTGATATCAGGCATTTCAATGAACTTGACTTTTTTGATATTCATTTTAGCAGTGATCATTTTCGCATAGGCCAGTTTTGGCCCCTTGGCATCGCAGGCATGCTTCAGGCAGCCCTTTTTGTCATCAATTTAGTGTATACCATACTGGCCACATTGCGAACGAACGAAGGGCAAACCTTTAAATACCCGATCACCATAAAATTCGTCAAATAATGAACAGCCGCTATTTCATACCTGCCCTTTTGGGTCTTCTGATCGCATCTTACCCGGGTTACAGCCAGGTGGATGCTGATTCGGAACTGTTCATCACCTTAAAGGAAAAAGACAGCATCCTGTTCAATGCAGCCTTTAATACGTGTGATACGGAAACAATGAAGTCTTTGTTTACCCGGGATTTTGAATTCTATCACGATAAAGGCGGCCTTACCGAGGGCAGGGAGCAATTTTTGACCCCTATGGAAGAAGGATGTGCCAAGAGAGATCCAAATGCACCCCAACCATCAAAGAGGATATTGCAGGAAGACAGCCTTGAAGTTTATCCCATGTATAAGAATGGTGAATTGTATGGTGCTATCCAAATCGGAATCCACCGCTTTGAATTTTTAGACGAGCAAAAAGTATATCAAAAGGGAGATGTTGCTAAGTTTACCCACCTCTGGATCAGGGAAGACAACGAATGGAAAATAAAAAGAGAACTGAGTTATGATCATCAGCCCGGTACAAAATAGAGATCTAAGAATAATACGTGTTTGTACTCATCACACCGACACAGGGAGTTTAATCATCAATCAAAAAAGGAGTTTATTCAATGCCAATCAAATTCTAATGGAACATCAAAAAACGAACAGTTAACCCCTGCTAAGACCATTTTATATGGTATAGCATTAAACAGTATTAAGAAATTATGAATATAGAAAACACAAAAGCGCAAATGCGTAAAGGCGTCCTGGAGTACTGCATCCTCTCCATTTTAAGCGGGGAAGACAAGTATGCCTCCGAGATTTTGGAGACCCTGAAGGACGCAAAAATGCTTGTCGTAGAAGGGACTATTTATCCCCTGCTGACAAGGTTAAAAAATGCCGGGTTACTCAACTATCGTTGGGAAGAATCCACCTCCGGACCCCCAAGAAAGTATTATGCTCTTACAGAGACGGGGATGCTTTTCCTCAAGGAATTAAACATTACCTGGGATGAGCTCAGAGGAGCGGTGAATTTGGTTACCAATGCTAAAACAACAAATAATGAATAAGACAGTAAATATAAATCTAGCCAATATTCTTTTTCACATTGATGAAAAAGCATTTAACAAATTACAACGTTACCTGGAATCCATAAAAAGGTCCTTTTCAGGCACGGCCGGCAGCGATGAGATCATTGCTGATATCGAGGCCCGTATAGCAGAGCTTTTCCAGGAAAAAATGGAGAATGACCGCCAGGTAATCACCCTTAAGGAAGTTGAGGAAGTGATTACCATTATGGGGCAACCTGAGGATTATATGGTTGACGAGGACATTTTTGAAGATGAACCGAAATTAAAAACAGAATCCACAGGCAGGGCCAAGGTTAAGAAGCTCTATCGCGATATCGATCACAAATACATAGGCGGCGTCTGCTCCGGATTGGAGCACTATCTGGGCTTTGATGCGCTTTGGATCAGACTCATCTTCATTTGCCTCGCTATTTTTACCGGCTTTGGTTTTGTTGCCTACATCCTCCTTTGGATTCTGGTACCCGAAGCTTCCACCACCGCTCAAAAATTAGATATGAGGGGGGAAGCGGTCAATATCAGTAATATTGAGCGTAAAGTAAAAGAGAGTATTGAAGATGTGGCAGATCGAATACAGAATGCCGACTACAGTGGTGTCAAAAGCAGCGGGAAAACATTTTTCGATACCCTTGGCAATATTATTATGTTTCTTTTTAAGGTCCTTGGCAAATTCATAGGTATCTTATTGATCATCGTGGGTGCAGCAGCCCTTATAACCCTCTTTATCGGCCTTTTCACAGTTGGTATTCTCGACATCGTGCATCTCCCCGGAGTTGATTTTTACGACATGGTGGTTTCCACGGACGCACCGGTATGGTTGGTTTCGTTGCTGACCTTCTTTGCGGTGGGAATTCCATTTTTCTTCCTCCTCTACCTGGGCCTTAAAATTCTGGTGAATAATCTGGGGTCCATAGGAGCTATTGCCAAATTCTCCCTGCTGGGACTGTGGTTGCTTTCCATTATAGGCCTTACTGTCATGGGCGTAAAGCAAGCCTCGGCGCACGCTTTTACTGGAAGTACGAGCATAAAAGAGCAATTGTATTTTACCGATCGCATGGACACCATTCGCATTCAACTGCAGGCCAGTGATCTTTATGAGAACCAGGAAAATCTGGGAATTAATGGCATGACGGTGACCTACAATGAAAATGGTGACCGGCTGCTATTTGCGGACGATATGCGATTCGATATCAGAAAGTCTGAAGATTCGCTTAGCCATATCAGGATCAGGAAGGATGCCGACGGCAGTTCCTACCCCGACGCCAGGGAGCGTGCAGGAAAAATAGATTACGCTTATAAAGTAGAGGGTAATACTATTGTACTGAATGATTTTTTGACAACAGATGTTAAAAATAAGGTGAGGGATCAGGAGGTTCGGGTGACCATATTTGTACCTGTCGGCACGGAGATCCAACTCCATGAATCCGCCAAAAGGCACATCGGGAGATCTACGAGTTATGACCGGGACATCTATAGAAGTGATATGGTAGAATATCGATGGTCCATGGCAGAAAATGGGCAACTTAAGTGTCTTGATTGTCCAGACGATGTGGGCACTAACAAATCCGGGGGTGAAAATGGCAGAATCATTATTGACGAAGAAGGTGTGGATATTGATATTAAGGAGAACGGTGATTCCTTCAAAATGAAGATCGATGAGGATGGGTTAAAGATCCAGGCCAGGGAAGATCAATAAGAGAATACAATTCAGTGGGCTTTTTTAACGGCTCAGTGATAAAAAATGGATAAATAAAAATAGAAACATGAATTTTAATCAATCACTAAAAACAACAATCATGACAACACTAGCAAAAATTACAATTGCCCTGCTGATGGCACTATTTCTATCATCCTGTGCCTTTGATATCAGTTTCGGAGATGGAAAAAAGGGAAATGGTGTCATCGCCAAAGACCGGCGTGAGGTTACCGAAGAATTTACCGCGGTCACCGCTTCCGAAGGTTTGGATGTCTATATTACACAAGCTGATGAATTTGAAATTACCATAGAAGCAGATGAGAATGTCATAGATCTGATCGGCACCGATATCAGGGAAGGGCAGCTTAAAATTCACACGATAGAAAATATTGGCAGGGCTACGAAAAAAGTTTTTGTTTCCATGCCTGAAATCACAGCACTTAAAAGTTCAAGCGGGGCCGATCTCGTCAGTCAGAACATCCTTGAGGTCGAGAAAATCACCCTGGACGCCAGCAGTGGAGCCGACCTGAATGTTGAACTTATGGCCGATGAAGTAGAGGCCAGTACCAGCAGCGGAGCGGATATCCGACTATCTGGCGAGGCCAATTACCTGGATGCGGATGCCAGTAGCGGTTCGGATATTAAGGCGAGGGATTTTACCGTTAAGAACTGTCGCGCCGACGCCAGCAGCGGGGCTGATATCTCCGTACACGTAACAGAATCCCTTACCGCCGATGCCAGCAGCGGAGCCGATATTTCATACACCGGTGAGGCTACCGTTCAGAAAAAAAAGTCGGTGTCCGGAAGTGTCCATAAATATTAAGAGGATAATTCAACCTAACACATGGTGATATGACCCGTCTGGTTTTGAAAACCCGGCGGGTCATTCTGTTTTTTAAAGGCTGTTTCCCTATATTAGTGCAAAGAATTCGTGCGTGCAACTGGAACTAAAAAAATATACGCTTGCCTTAAAACACACTTTCAGTATTTCCAGGGAATCCCATGATTTCCAGGATGCATTGGTAGTATCACTTACCCGGAAAGGGAAAAGCGGCTACGGAGAGGCCACCTCAAACCCATATTACAAGATTACCATCGCAGGTATCCAAAACGAGATTGAAGCCATCCGCGGAGATATTGAATCTTTCCCTTTTACCACGCCGGATCTTTTTTACGCCTTCCTCGAGAAAAAGGGACTGAGCACTTTTGCCAAATGTGCCCTGGACCTGGCAGCAAATGACCTGTACGGCAAACTTCTGGATAAACCCCTTTATACCCTTTGGGGGACTGAAACCAGCTCTTACCCAATAACAAGCTATACCATAGGGATCGATACCATCGATAAAATGGTGGCTAAAATACGTGAAATGCCATGGCCAATCTATAAAATTAAATTAGGCACCGATGAGGACGTTCGCATCGTAAGTGAACTTCGGAAGCATACGGATGCCATTTTCAGGATCGATGCGAACGGTGCATGGAATCCGGAAGAAACCATAGATAATGCTTTTCCGTTAAGGGAACTTGGTGTGGAGTTTTTGGAACAACCGTTAAAGGCCAATGACTGGAGCGGTATGGAAAAGGTAGCCCACCACAGTGTACTTCCAGTCATAGCAGATGAGAGTTGTGTGGTGGAAAATGACGTTGAAAAATGCGCTTTGCACTACAATGGGATCAACATCAAGTTAACGAAATGCGGGGGGTTAACGCCGGCCCTAAGGATGATCCAAAAAGGGAAATCACTCGGACTAAAGGTAATGGTGGGTTGTATGACGGAATCTACAGTGGGTATTTCGGCAATTGCACAATTGCTTCCGCAACTGGATTATGTTGATATGGATGGTGCCTTGTTATTATCTTCAGATATTGCCGATGGAGTAAAGATCCTTTCTGGTGGCAAAGTGGAATTTCCCAATATCGGGGGAAGTGGAATAACGCTGCACTAAATGGAATACTATATAGATTCATCCCCCGGGCGTGTAATTGAAGTAAACCATAAAAAATATCACTATTTTGGAGGGACTTCTTATTTAGGCCTTCAGACGGATATGGCCTATCAGGAGCTGCTCATTGAAAACATTAAGAAATACGGGGCCAATCACGGCGCTTCAAGAATATCCAATGTACGG
>DATGCB010000217.1:0-3237 GCA_035312365.1 Eudoraea sp.
ACAAACAAAGATGGGTATATGGATATCCATATTGCCGAGGTATTGAAATTATCGCTGGTAAATGCTGATCTCATCAAAAAGTCTGGTTTTAAAGTGGTGGTGGACGGAGTGAACTCCACTGGGGGTATTGCCATACCAAAATTACTCGAAGCGCTGGGCGTGGAGGTCGTAAAATTATATTGCACTCCAAACGGGCACTTTCCGCATAATCCGGAACCCTTAAAAGAACATCTGGGAGATATTTGCAAGTGGGTGGTACAGGAAGGAGCGGATTTTGGGATCGTGGTTGATCCGGATGTTGACCGCCTTGCTTTTATAAGCGATGAAGGTGAAATGTTTGGGGAGGAATACACCCTGGTCGCCTGCGCGGATTATGTCCTTGGCAAAACAAAGGGCAATACGGTTTCCAATCTCTCCTCTTCCAGGGCATTAAGGGATATCACCAGGAAACATGGGGGTTCCTATGAAGCAGCAGCGGTGGGGGAGGTAAATGTTGTCACCAAAATGAAGGAGAATAACGCCATCATAGGAGGGGAGGGTAATGGCGGCATTATCTACCCCGAAAGTCATTATGGACGGGATTCCCTGGTTGGTACGGCCCTGTTCCTGATGTTGTTATCCGAACGGGGAGGTACCGTAACCGCCTTAAGGGATAGTTACCCGTCCTATTTTATGAGTAAAAAGAAGATACAATTAACCCCGGAGATCAATGTGGACATGATCTTAAGCTCGATGGAGGAAAAATACAGGGGGGAGGACATTTCCACCCTGGATGGTGTAAAAATAGATTTTCCTGAGAATTGGGTACATCTCAGGAAATCAAATACAGAACCCATCATCCGGATTTATACGGAAGCGCAGAGCCAGCTATTGGCAGACCAGCTTGCCGATCGTATTATTGAAGAGATCAGGGAATTGGCTGAAAACTGATTTTTACTGGGATGACCTGAACATTAATTCCGGTATTTCAGGTAGTTGCCACGGACGATACGGGCTGTCTTGTGTTCTCCGGTATGGCTCCACCCGGGCGGCATAAAAAGATAAAGGATCTTATTTTTCAAACCGGGGGCCTTAAGTACGTCCTTTGCCAGGACCAGAATTTCTCCAAAGTACACATCAAAGAAATTTCCGGTATTCATTTTTCTGGTGATCCCGTATTCGATTTCAATATCAGGAACTTCTTCCTGGTACGTTCCGAATATGCGGTCCCAGATATTCAGGAGGTTGCAGAAATTAGTATCCATATACAAAGGATTTCGGGCATGATGTACCCTGTGGTGGGAAGGGGTGAGCATAATTTTGTTCAGGAAACCAAATCGCCCGTCCTTGATAAAATTCTCACCCACATGAATAAAGGCGCCGTAGGTGCCGTCGATAAACATGATCATAAACAACATGGCGGGTTCCACGCCCAAAAGGATACAAACCGTGGTCCTGATGGTATCGGCATAGGGAGCCTCTAAAAAAAAGTGTGCATAGGTAACGGTAAGATTCATATCCTCCGGTGCGTGATGTGTGGAATGGAGGCACCAAAAGAGGCGTACCTTGTGACCTAAATAGTGATAAATAAAATGTCCGAATTCCCATATGATATAGGCATAGAGAAACCAGTACCAGGTGGGTTTGGCCTGGAACAATGCATATTGCTGAAATAGTCCGATGCACAGGGTTACCATGGCGATGGCGATAAACCGCCCGATAAACCGGTTAAAAACATAGATCAGGAAATTCACTTTATATACTTTTGTCTGTGGCTTTTTATAGATAAGGCCCAAACCGAATTCCAGGATGACAAGGAGTGGAATAAGGGGATAAACCAGGGAGACGATCCCGTCATACGTTCTGAAAGCACTGTAATCTCCTGTTTTAAGGATCTCCAGGGCCTGGTTTATTCCTAAAAAACCAATGATCTCCTCCCATAAAACGTCTAAAATTTCCATTGATAACTGTATTCAAAAATTATTGTTTGTAGCCGTAAACCGCCTATGGGCAACGAATGTATGCCAAACAGAGTTAAACTAAAAGCCCAGGGCTATCGGGACGTATCCGGCACCTTGTTGCTATGTTTCCAGCGGCGGTGGGTCCATAAATAATATTCGGGCCGCTCCAGGATCTGATGTTCAGTGAGTTCCAGGAAGCGGTCTGTAATTTCGTGTTCCGCCGTAGCACTGCCCGATAATGTGATGGGGATGCATTCGGCTTCATAAAACCCCCTTTTTACTTTAGAGACTTTAAGGAAGACGACTGCGAGGTCCAGTTTTCTTGCCAGGCTTTCCGCCCCTGTAAAAATAGGCGCTTTTACACCCATAAATTCGGTCCAGTACTGTGCCCTGTGCGCCATGGGCGACTGATCGCTGACCATCCCGTATACCGCTCTTTTATTTTCCTGTTCATTGAGCATAATGGTTTTTACAGTTTCCTTCTGGGTAATGGGGGTGGTATTCCATCGGCCCCGTATCCGTTTAATCATTCTGTCGAAATAGAAATTCCCTACCTTCTGATAAACGGCATAACCGTTAGACGCAAGATAGTTGTTGATGCTTATGATCCATTCCCAGTTGCCGTAATGAGAGCATAGCAAAAGCACGCTGGTAGATTTCTCAAGATCGAGCAGGAGGTCCATATTTCGGACTTTAAAGTGTTTCGCGGCATCTTTCTTAGAAAGGCTCATGGTCCTCACGGTTTCCAGGAACATATCGCAAAAATGTTTAAAGAAGTCTTTTCGGATCTGTTTTATTTCGCGGTCCGTTTTCGTTGGAAAGACCAACTTCAGGTTGTCGTGTACCACCTGTTTGCGATAGCCCACGACATGATAGACCATAAAAAACACAAGATCGGAAAAAAGGTAAAAGAGCCTGAAGGGGAGGATAGAAATAACCCATAACAGCGGGTAGGTACAAATATAAACCAGTAGTTGCATATGGGTAAATACTATCGGCAAATATAGCTATATTTGGGGCTAAATTAATTGTGCTTTCCATGAATATGCATTTGGCAACCATTGCCATTATCGCCGCCAATGTGCTGGTTTCCCTGAAAGGTTTTAACGATGTTTCATTTTTTGAACGTTATAAATTTGGTATTTCGGCCATCAACGCCGGGCAAAAGGAACGGATGGTCACCTCGGGATTCCTGCATGTTGATTTTGCCCATTTATTCCTCAATATGTTTACCCTTTATTTCTTTGCCGACGTGGTCATTAACTGGTTCGGCCCCGTAAAATTTTTGGTCATCTAT
>DATGCB010000218.1:0-2519 GCA_035312365.1 Eudoraea sp.
AATGCTGTTGATGCAATACATCCCGGCTACGGGTTCCTTTCGGAGAATGCAGCATTTGCCAGAAAATGCCAGCAGAACGGGATTGTTTTTGTAGGGCCAAAAGTTTCGGTCCTCAAGGCCCTGGGAGATAAAATTACGGCCAAAGAAGTGGCCGTTGCCAACAACGTACCTGTGATTCAGAGTAGTGAAAAGGATCTCAAGGACGTTAAAACAGCCCTGTCTGAAGCCAGGCGCATTGGTTTTCCGGTCATGCTGAAAGCAGCTTCGGGCGGTGGGGGCCGGGGAATGCGCGTCTTGAATTCTGACGAAGAACTCAAAAAAGCCTTTCCTGAAGCCAAAAGGGAGTCCCAGAATGCATTTGGTGATGATACTGTTTTTTTGGAAAAGTATGTTCAAAACCCGAAACATATTGAAATTCAGATTGTTGCCGATACACATGGCAATATTGTACACCTTTATGAGCGCGACTGTTCGGTACAAAGGCGTTATCAAAAAGTCATAGAATTTGCGCCTTCCATCGGGTTACCCTTAGAGACCAGGGAGCTCCTGTATAAATATTCCATTGATATTTGTAAGGCCGTCAGGTATAACAATATCGGAACTGTTGAATTTTTGGTGGATGATGATGGCAGTATCTACTTCATCGAGGTGAACCCAAGGATTCAGGTGGAGCACACGGTGACAGAGATGATCACTAATATTGACCTGGTCAAGGCACAGCTCTTCATTGCCGGTGGCTATAAACTCTCGGACAAACAAATAAAAATTCAGGATCAGGATGCCGTTAAAGTCACGGGACATGCCCTGCAGTGCAGAATAACGACCGAAGACCCTTCCAATGATTTTAAACCGGATTACGGGGTGGTTTCAACCTATAGAAGTGCCTCCGGGTTTGGCATCCGCCTTGATGCGGGTAGTGTTTACCAGGGCGTATATATTTCACCCTTTTTTGATTCCATGTTGGTGAAGGTATCGGCCCTGAGCAGGACATTGGATGGTTCCTGCAGAAAAATGCGCAGGGCACTGGCCGAATTCCGGATCAGGGGAGTAAAGACCAATATGGCCTTTCTCGATAACATATTAAGTCATCCTACCTTTAGAGAAGGCAAGGTTACCGTAAATTTTATCAAAAATGAACCTTCTCTCTTTAAGTTTATCGAACCCAGGAACCGGGCAAATAAGCTTGTCGAGTTTTTGGGAGAGACCATTGTGAACGGGAATCCCGATGTCAAAAGGATCAATCCCAATCATGTTTTTGTCAAACCTATAATTCCTCATGCACCTAAACGGGAGGAGTATCCGATGGGTACCAAGGACCTGTTAACGGAAAAGGGCCCGGAGGAATTTGCAGCGTGGTTAAAAAAGGAAAAGAAGGTCCATTTTACGGACACGACCATGCGCGATGCCCATCAGAGCCTGTTGGCCACGCGAATGCGGACGATAGATATGCTGAAAGTTGCGGAAGGCTATGCCAAAGACCATCCCGAAATATTCAGTCTGGAAGTATGGGGAGGGGCTACCTTTGATGTATGCCTGAGATTCCTTCAGGAAAATCCGTGGGAACGCCTTGCGGTGCTCCGAAAGGCCATCCCCAACATCCTGTTGCAAATGCTCATACGAGGTTCCAACGGGGTTGGATATACGGCCTACCCGGATAATCTCATTGAAAAATTTGTGGAGAAGTCCTGGGAGACAGGGGTAGACCTCTTCAGGATCTTCGATTCGCTCAACTGGATGAAATCCCTGGCACCCTGCATAGACCATGTTCGCAAAAGAACGGATGGTTTGGCAGAAGGCTCCATTTGCTATACAGGCGATATTCTGGATCCTTCCAAAACCAAATACGACCTCAGGTACTACCTGCAACTGGCAAAGGATATAGAGAATGCAGGGGCACATATCCTGGGCGTAAAGGACATGGCCGGACTCTTAAAACCCTATGCAGCCTATGAGTTGATATCAGCGCTTAAATCCGAGATCAAAATACCGATACATTTACATACCCACGACACCTCCTCCACACAGGCGGCTATGTATTTAAAAGCTGTTGAAGCGGGGGTGGATGTCATTGATGTGTCCCTTGGCGGAATTTCCGGATTAACGGCCCAGCCCAATTTTAACTCCGTTATGGAAATGTTGCGCTTTCATGAAAGGGAGAATATCCTGGACCGGGAAAAATTGGCGGCTTATTCCAATTACTGGGAAACCGTCCGTAATTATTATTATCCTTTTGAGTCTGGTTTAAAATCGGGTACGGGCGAAGTGTATACTCATGAAATTCCCGGAGGGCAGTACTCCAATCTAAAAGGACAGGCTATCGCCCTTGGTCTGGAGGATAAATTTCCCGAAGTGACCAGAATGTATGGGGAAGTCAATAAACTTTTTGGGGATATTATAAAGGTAACCCCTAGTTCCAAGGTGGTAGGGGATATGGCACAGTACCTTATCAGCAATGGATATACCGTGGAAGATGTATTGAAAAAGGGGGATACCATTTCATTTCCTCAATCTGTCATCAG
>DATGCB010000219.1:0-2356 GCA_035312365.1 Eudoraea sp.
GCATACGACAAATAGTATAAAAGGCCCTGTTTTTCCTCATATACCACCTCTTCATCTGAAAGCGTCGTCTGTGCCTCCGGATCCCAGTTTACCATTCGGTAACCCCTGTATATTAGCCCTTTTTCGAACAGATCCACAAAAACCTTGATCACTGAGGCTGACATATCGTCATCCATGGTGAATTTAGTGCGGTTCCAATCACAGGAACATCCCAATTTTTTTAGTTGTTCGAGGATAACGCCCCCGTACTCATGGGTCCAGTCCCAGGCGAGCTTAATAAATTCGTCCCGGGAAATGTCCCTTTTGTCGATTCCCTTTAATTTCAATTTGGCAACCACCTTGGCTTCCGTGGCAATGGAGGCGTGGTCCATTCCGGGTACCCAGCAGGCATTTTTGCCGGTAAGCCGGGCCCTGCGGATCAACACATCCTGAAGCGTATTATTCAGCATATGCCCCATATGGAGCACCCCTGTAACATTTGGTGGAGGAATTACTATGGTATAGGGCTCCCTTTCGTCTATTTTGGAAGAGAAGTAGGAATGCTCCAACCAGTAGTCATACCAGTGGCATTCTACCTTTTCCGGGTCATATTTAGATGGGATATCCATTATTTTGGTATAGTTTTTGTCTAAGTTGGTTGGACGATAAAAATCGATCATTGCGCTTAAATGTTAAACTTGCAATGATCCGTGGATTTTTGCCCATTTTAAATACGAAACAAAAATAAGTAACGTTAGAAGATAACAAAAGAATTTTGGATGTTGAAAGCAAAACTTCTACATTTGAAATTCACCCAAAACTAAAGCATCATGAAAAAAGTAGTATTGATTTTGTTTGTAGGTCTACTTGCACTGAGTGTAAAAGCACAGGATAAAGTTGCAAAGATTGAGTTTAAATCTGAGACGGTAGACTACGGCGAAATACTAAAAGGAAGTGACGGGGTAAGGGTATTTGAATTTACGAACACCGGGAATGCTCCGCTGATTATAAGCAAAGTGAGCTCCAGCTGCGGTTGTACAATCCCCAAGAAACCGGAAGAACCCATTTTGCCAGGTAAAAATGGTGAAATCCAGGTAAAATATGACACCAAAAGGGTTGGCCCAATCAGAAAGGCCATTACGGTAATCTCCAATGCGGATACACCTACGAAAGTTTTGAAAATCAAAGGTGAGGTTAAAGACGCAGACGGTAAATAAACTGGATAGACTAGAATGCAGCCCCGGCCCATGTGCCGGGGTTTTTTATTTAAATACCTTTTTCAGGACAAAAGAAAAGAGCAAATCCTTGTTATAGCGTTCTATCAAAAGGCGGACGCGCTTGCCTTCTTTTTCGTTCAGCATTTTCATCACTTCCTGCAGTTTGTAACGGTGCACTCTTTTTCCATTTACGGCCAGGATAACATCGCCCGTTTTTAATCCTGCCTCCTCAGCCGGACTTCCAACCCTGATCCCGGAAACAATAATTTCCGGCACCAAGCTCAAACGGGTGCGGTTTTCCATTAAAATCTGCACATCTCCGAAGTTCCGCTCATCACTTCGTACCACGCCTCTTTGGTCTGCAATTCGTTCGGCGATGTAGCGCAGGCCGTTGTGTTGCAGTTCAATCCCGCTCATGTTGTAGTGAAACGGACCGTTAAACGAGGAATTCTTCCGCAGGGTAATGGTATTTTTTGGATAATTGAACACAATGTTAAAACGCTTGAGAATTTCGCCGCCAATACTGCCATTCCGATCGCCAAGATCTTTGATAGCCCTGAACGATTCTTTATTTGGAAATGCTGCCTTGGCATCCTTTAGCGTAAAACCGGCAATTTTTATGCGATCCACTTTCGTCCTCTTTCCGAAAATATTTCCGTTCAGGCCCTTTCCCAAAAAATCGTCATAGTTCTTTTCGGGGATACCTATGCCTTTCTCTTTATCCTGGAATAGCCATATAGCATCACTACTGCCCGTATCCACCAATAGTTTTACGGGCACTTCATTTGAATTATCCATCAGGATTTCCCCGTCTACATATGCCTTATTTTTAATGATGGAGATCGGTAAGGTCCTTTTCCTCTTCGACACTTTGGCGTGATAATGTTCCGGATCGTGGAACTTTATGACCTTTTTACTGTAATTGACATCCACAACAAAATTCCTGAAGAGATCATATCCAATGATCCCGTGGATAGGAATTCCCAGGCTCGGTGAGAAATTCATTGCCTTGTCGAGCACCACGTAGAGCAATTGATCGCGATTCTGTATCTGCTTTAGCTTAAAATGATTTCCTTTTGAACTCAATGCCTTGATGGGCTGCCCTTCACCCAGGCCTTTTATAAGGATCTCAGAGACATTATTCAACTGAATGGAGTCCT
>DATGCB010000220.1:0-7368 GCA_035312365.1 Eudoraea sp.
CCAGGGACATTGCAAGAGCACAGGATCTGCTGTCCAGTACGGCGCAATTGGAATTCTGGGAAACTTATGAATCCGGAAACCAGGACCTGATCAACTTTTTTATACAAGCCAATAACGAATTAAAAAATATTGTCGGCGATACTGAAGAGGCCCCGGAAAAGGAAGAATCTGAAATAGATTCACTGCTCTCCGATGTGGCGCAGGATTCTCTCGACTTGTCTACAGAAAAGAATCCGCTCTTTGATAAGCTTCAGTTGAACGGCCCGGGCTACGCCATAGGATTGGCCGCAGTGAAGGATACGGCCGAAATAGGATCGTACCTGAGATTGCCACAGATCCGCCGGCTCCTGCCTCCTTCCGTCCAATTTACCAAGTTTTTGTGGGAACGCCCATCCAAGGATTCTGAAGTGGCGGGACTCTATGCCCTGAAATCCAATCGGGATAATCTGCCCAGGATAAGTGGGGATGTGGTAAGTGATGCCAGGGACCAATTCGACCAATTTAACCGACCCGCTGTGGGCATGGACATGAATGTCCGTGGGGCCAAGCTTTGGGAAAAACTTACGAGCGAGGCGAATTTGAACAACACAGGGATCGCTATCGTCCTGGATAACAAAGTGTACACAGCTCCCGGTGTTTCAACGGTCGGGGGGATTTCCGGAGGGAGTTCGGAGATCACGGGTACCTTTACAGTAAATGAAACAAAGGATATTGCCAATGTGCTGAGAGCAGGAAAATTGCCTGCCTCCGCTGAGATCATTGATTCTTTTGTGGTAGGGCCTTCTCTTGGACAGGAAGCCATAGACAGTGGATTTATGTCGTTTTTGATTGCCTTTGTATTTGTCCTTATCTGGATGATCTTTTACTACGGTAAGGCCGGGGTTTTTGCTGATATTGCACTGATCTTTAACATTGTGCTCATCTTCGGTGTTTTGGCAAGCTTAGGCGCGGTTCTTACTCTTCCCGGGATCGCAGGTATCGTCCTGACCATTGGTATGTCCGTGGATGCGAATGTGCTGATCTTTGAACGAATCAAGGAAGAAATTGCGAAAGGAAAGGGGAAAGGCCAGGCGATCGCAGATGGATTTAACAACGCATTATCCTCTATTCTTGATGCCAATATTACAACCGGGCTTACCGCACTGATCCTGCTGGTATTTGGTTCTGGTCCTATTAAGGGATTTGCCACCACCCTGATCATCGGTATTTTAACGTCTCTGTTCACGGCAATTTTTATCACACGGCTACTGGTAGACTGGTATCTGGCCGGCAAAAGCAGAAGGCTTGATTTCGCCACCGCCATTACAAAAAATCTCTTCAAAAATTTAAATATCAACTTCCTGAATAAACGCAGGATCGCTTACATATTATCTGCGATCATCGTTGGCGTAGGACTCTTTTCCCTGACCACTCAGGGGCTGGACCAGGGGGTGGATTTTGTAGGTGGCCGCAACTATCAGATCCGTTTTGTGAATCCGGTGAACCCGTCAGAGATCTCCAGCGAACTTTCGGAATCCCTGGGAAGTGCCAGTGCAAAAATTTTCGGCGATGCCAACCAGATCATGGTCACAACCAAATACAAAGTAGATGAAGGGGGTACCGAAGTAGATGATGAAATTCTGGACATACTCTACACTTCGCTGCAAAAATACCTGCCGGATGGGACCACCAAGGCCGACTTTATTCCCGGGGGCACAAATGATGCCGTGGGGGTAATGAAATACAGGAAAGTAGGCCCCACGATTGCTGATGATATTAAAAAGAATGCGCTCTGGGCCATCATAGGTTCCCTGGCAGTGGTCTTTCTTTACATTCTTTTACGATTCCGTAAATGGCAGTTTTCACTGGGTGCAGTAACGGCAGTTTTCCATGATGTACTCATCGTTTTGGGTATATTTTCGCTCACCAGCAAGGTCATGCCATTCAGTATGGAGATAGACCAGGCGTTTATTGCCGCAATTCTTACGGTGATCGGGTATTCCCTGAACGATACTGTAGTGGTCTTCGACCGGATCCGTGAGATTGTTAACGAAAAGGGATGGCGCTCGGGAGACAGTATCAATCTTGCGTTGAACAGCACCCTGAGCAGGACATTAAATACCTCATTAACCACCCTGGTCGTATTGCTGGCCATCTTTATTTTTGGAGGGGAATCGCTCAGAGGATTTATGTTTGCCATGATCGTCGGGGTTATTGTGGGGACGTATTCCTCGGTATTTATTGCAACTCCTGTATTGTTCGACACGCTTCGCAGGAAGATTGGATCGGCTAAGCCCGAAACACCAGCCAGGACTGCAACACCTAAAAAAAAGAAGCGGGTTGCCGCCCATAAATAAAGGACGGACACTGGAAGCCGTCAAGTAGTTTTCTTTTGATTCCGATTCAGGAAAAGAATAAAGAAAGCATCGCGGCAATTCCACTGGCCACCAACCCTAAGGGGATACCCTTGGCAAAGCCTTTGATGTGCGGCCAGATGCTTGTGTAATATTCCGTATTTGGCAGGTTTAATAATTTGGGATGCCACAGGACGATGAGAAGGTAGTCGATCACGATAAGATCGTAAAGATGGATCATAAAGAAAATCCCGAAACTATTCAAAAAAAGTAGTGTAAACCCGGGGGCCTCCATAGATAACATTTGAAGCCGGAGGTTGCCCCAAACCAGGACTCCTAGCAGGAATGCCGCAAACACTGTCATTCCCAGAACACCCTGCCAGTTCCATTTTTTTCGAAATTTCCCCTCCTTATCCCTGACATGCCTTACCCAGCCGCCAAGCCCAAACAGGATGAGCCAGATTGTAAAGAGCACACAGCCAATACCTCCCGCGTAAAGAATATTATCAATCATTATTTCCTGTCGGATCGTCTTCCTATCGATCCATTTTCCGTAGATAAAAGTTCATAAATCAGGGGGGCCTGTAGCCCCGTTTCTTCCCGATGAGATACAAAAATGATGGCAGTGCTGCTTTCGAGGGCGATCTTATTGATCAGCGCTACAAATAATTCCGCACTTTCGTCATCCAAGCCGGATGTTGGCTCGTCCAGGATAAGTAAAAGAGGATGTTTTATCATGGATCGAACACACATGATCAGTCGTTGCTGTCCCATGGAAAGGTCATGAAAATGCCGGTCCCTGTGTTCCCACATATCTGTAAGGGTCAGCCATTCCCCGGCCAGTCTTATTTGTCGTTCAGTAGGCTGTACGTAGAGTCCGATAGAATCCATTAAGCCAGAGATCAGCATATTTTCCAGGGTGTGATACCCGGAAAACCTATCGATCATTGCCGGGGTAAAATAGCCGATCATTTTTTTGATATCCCAGATGCTTTCCCCACTGCCCTTTAGCCTTCCAAAGAGGTAGAGTTCCTGTCCATACCCCTTGGGATTGTCACCGGTAATCATGGAAAGCAACGTTGTCTTTCCACTGCCATTTTTGCCAACGAGCTGCCAGAATTCACCAGGCCTTATCGCCCAGTCGATGTTCTTTAGAATCGGAGTATCTCCATATTGTACGGAGACATCATGCAACCGGACCAGGAATTCCTCTTCAAAAGTCATTGTTGTTATGGGTTCCGGAATAGCCATGTTAAAGGATTGGTGTGCAGCCCTAACCGTCACCTCTTCCCGTTTGTTATAGCGCAGAAGTGTTTTCCCTTCCAACCGGCCATAATGGGTAATAAAGGGTAACAGGTCCCTGGACCTGCTGATCAGTTGCACCACCTGCGTATCCGATGCCATCAAGGCAAGTCGGTCCCTCAGCTCCTCCTGCGAGCCTGTATCCAGGTTATCGAACGGGTTGTCGAGGATAATGAAATCGGGGGATGAATTTAACAAATGCCTCAGCAATGCTTTCTTCCTTTCCCCACTGCTCATGGTATGCAGGCTCTGTGTTGTATCACGGGTTATGACTTTGTGATCATGCCGTATTTCTTCTTCGATAAACCGGTCGACGGTCAATTTGGAAAAAAGCGCTCCCGTTTTTCCCTTCAGGGATTCGAAGCCTTTTTGTGGTGCGCCATTTAATAAACGTTCAATAAAATCTACTTTATTGGAAGCATTGGATATAAAAACGGCCCAGTGTCGTATTTTGGTCATTGTTCAGGATGGCGTTTTCTAATGTCGGTGCGACACAATTGCTCCAACAAATATAAAGGTTCAGGGGGAAAGTACTTTGCTATCTGCAGTCCGGCACATTGTCTTATATGGAAATCCTTTAGCTGGTGTTTGTTCGTCGGACACCACGGGATGCCATCTGGCATATTGCCTCTTTGGTTTACCGGGTACATCAGGTGGGTGGCAGTCTGGATATTATGGGAATACCCTGTAAATAGCTACGGGGTTATTTCGGTACACCGTGGTTTTATCCAAGTGCATCCCATTGTTCCGGGCTACTTTTTTGGATGGAAGATTGGCCACATGAATAATGGAAATAAGCGAGGGCGAGAATTTTTCGGCAAACGCAATTTCTTTGCATTTGATGGCTGCTTCAGTGGCAAACCCATGTCTGCGATATTCCGGAAGGATGGAATACCCGATTTCAAGTTCGGTAATCCCGTCAACGGATTGAACCAATAATCCACACAACCCGACGAGCTTTTTACCCGATTTTAGAATCAGGGCGTTCATACCTCCAAGCCCTTTTTCATACCGTTCAAATATCCTTGCAAACTGTTCTTCGCAGGCCGCGATTGGATCTGCAGGTATTCCCTGCCAATAATGGGTACTGCCTGGATCTTCGTGAAAGGGCAGCCAGGATTGAAAATCGCTTCTTTCTATTTTTCGAAAGTGCAAATTTTCGGTTTCCTGTCCCGTAAGGAGGTATTTAGACATAACCATGATTTATGTTGTACATTTTTTAAACTCACCCCTACCTGCATTGGAAAATATTGCCGTTGTTCCACATGTAGGGCACGACTTTATTTCACATAACCCTTTGGGTCCCGGACAGGTGATCGCCATCACATTGTTGTGAAAAACCATGCGCCGGTCACAGCCGGCCCCCTATGTTTTATGGATCCATTCATCAACCAGGGCCCACAGACTGTGTTTAAAACGCTCCCTGAAAAACCCGAAATGTTTTAATTTAGGCAGTTCGTGAGGATCAGGAATATAATGCAACCGTTCGGCCCGGGCATTTTTAAATTGGTCTGTCAGCCAATCCACTGCTTGCTTTGGCGCATAATCATCTTTGGGAAAACTCAAAGAAAGCAGGGGTGCTTTTATTTTATCAAAAAAGGGTTCCCCGTCATTTCTAAAGGCCATCATATAATCTTTTTTCCTGCCCCATGACATCCATTCATAAGCCACACATCTTGGGATGTTTTCAAAAAGGCCTAGTAATTTAGCTGGGAAATAGCCAAAAAAAGGGGTAAGCCAGGGGATCAGGGCATACCAGAACAACCACATTTTTGGACGATCCAGGCCATTAAAGTAGCGCCAATACCCGCTTTGGGAGGCGACCAGGATAATTTTATCGATGGATGCAAAGTGAGGGTTAAACCCAAGTACCTGACCCCCAACGCTGTGCGTTAACAGCGTGAGTTCGTTTAAAGGATCCCGGGCCCTGGCATAGTCGGTTACAGCTGCCTGATCCACACTTCCCCAGCTTTTGAGATCGCATAGATTCTTTTTTAGGGTGTTTATTTCTGAGCCCGAGCCACCTATGCCCCAATAATCAAAGGTGTAAACTACGTATCCCAAATGGGCAAAATGAGTTGCAAACTTTTTGTAATAGCCCTGCAGGACGCCCGTGGCCGAAGAAATAACCAGCGTTTTACCTATGGGTTCGGAGGGTGTAAAAAGGGTTGCCCGGACCGAATGGTCCCTGATTGTATTTATGTCTGATTCCCGGACCTCCAAAAGCTGTCAATTTATTTTGGCATAGCTAATGCGGTCCCCGATATTTAAATCCCACCGGCTCGCAAGACCTGCTTTTACCTCCAAAACATACTTTACCGGCACTTCTGAAGACATGCCGGTTTCATCGAGGGGTTGAGCGTTTTCTTTTAAACTGGCTATTTGCAGTTCCTCATCTATATAGATGATGTCCAATGGAATTTTAGTGTTTTTCATATAAAAGAAGTGCATCGCAACGTCGGGAAAAATAAAGAGCATCGCTTGGTTATCTGCCAGGTCATCGCGGTACATCAGGCCTGTCTGCGTTTCATAATCAGTATCGGCAATCTCAATATCGAGTGTTGTAAGAACGCTATCCGATTGGGCCTTATAAATGGACAATTCCCCCTCTTTGGTAAAGGTAATGGGCTCCGTTTTGACCACTTTTTTGTGATCTTCCTTACAGGCAGTCTGCAGCGTTAATAGTCCAAGCGTGCACCACCACAAATGTATCCGCCTAAATTTCATCATAAGTGTACCTTATTTTACATTGGTCACAAAGATCGAAAAGAAACCGCAATGAATACCGGAAACTGCTGTTAAACAATTCCAAATACAAGGCAGAAAATGGTTTGTGCTAGGTACTTTTACGCGTTGACGTCTTTCGAAAAATAAAGTACAACCCGATCAAAATAAAAGGGATGCTCAGCCACTGGCCGGTAGACAAAAGGCCAAGCGTTTTTTCAAAACCACCCTGACTTTTCTTTACATATTCAACGAAGAAACGAATGGTCCATAGGAGTACCAAAAACATGCCGAACAAAAAGCCGGGTTTATTTTTTTTATCGGTTTTCCAATAGAAATAATACAGGATGATAAATACAAAAATATAACAGATTCCCTCGTACAACTGTGCGGGATGCCGAAATGGAATGGCATCCAGGTATTCCGCAAATTTTGGATTTTTCTCTATGGCATTATAGGCGGCATTCACAGATTGTTCCTTGGTGATCCGCAGGGCTTCCGAGGCTGGCATATCATCGGAATCACGAATAAAACGGGTGGCGAACGCAAAGGCCCTGTCGGTAACCTTACCATTGATCTCCGAATTAAAGAAGTTCCCGAGCCGCACACAAAAGGCCCCGATTGCCACTGGGATTACAACCCGGTCCAATACCCAAAGCATCTTTAGATCTTTGTATTTCCTGGTGAGCAGATACATTCCTATGATAATCCCGATAGCGGCCCCATGGCTGGCAAGACCTGTAAATCCGGTAAACTCATAGCCATTGATAAACCCGAAAAGGGAACCTCCGGCGCTTTCCCGAATGGGGAGAAGGATCTCTAATAAATGGTTTTGGTAATACGACCAATCGTAGAAGAATACATGCCCGAGACGGGCCCCGAGCATTGTGGCCAAAACCGTATATATGAACAGGGAATCAAGTTGTTCCGGGGATTTCTTTTCGTTTAAAAAGATCTTCTTCATAATGAACCATCCTACAGCAAAAGCGATGATCCACAACAGGTTGTA
>DATGCB010000221.1:0-4522 GCA_035312365.1 Eudoraea sp.
ACTCCCCTACCACGGTTTCAAAGTGGCTGTTTTTCCCCTGAAAATTGTCGGGGCTTCGGCAGCACCGGCAAGAGTAGTCGCTATATTTGAATGAATAGTACCAGTACAAACAACGTACATAAAACCGTTGGGGTCCCTTCAATCCTGACAACCAAAATACCTGACGCATGACAACGTATTTTCCCTCAGCAAGGAGCAAAACGCTTGGCCTTTTTATTTGGGGAATTTTATTGATCGTATTTGGATTTGAATTCAGCCATGTCTGCACAAACGGGACCCTCACAGAATTGATGATCCTGTCATCCATCTTTATGATCACCGTACTATTTGTGGGAACCGTCTGGTTTGGAACCGGCTATAGTATCTCAAAGGAGAGCTTAATTGTAAAAATTGGTCCGGTCACGCATTCAAGGATCAGGATATCCGAAATTTCTAAAATCTCCAGAACGGGCAGTATTATTTCGTCCCCGGCAAATTCCCTGAAAAGACTGGAAATCAGATCGGACCATAAGGTACTCGTAGTGATTTCTCCCAAAGAGGAAGATGACTTCATCAAATTGCTACTTAGAGTGAATCCTGAAATTCTCATTGACCTGAACTAACCACAACATACACGGATGTGAACAATTGCTATTATTCAGGCCGACTTTTAAACCAAATACCAGGCACCGAATTCCAAATTCCATAAATCTTTGTACTTTGGGATTTGAGATTTTATCCCCGGCCAAAAAACACAGAGGACCGCTAAGCAAAATACACGATGGACCAACGTAAGTTCTACTTAATATCCCCCAATTACGCCGAAGCCGGCACCCTTGAAACGTTGCCTGCAACGCCCGGCCTCCGGGTCATAAAGAATGATTCCCTGGAACGGTCCAATATTCGCTTCAGCTCAGATGACCTTATTTGTATTACATCGGAAGCCTCTATTGAAGTAGTGAAGGAACGGATAGACGACCCTGCCAAACGGAATGCCATCAATATGCTCAAGGATAAATACCAGTTCAGGGAAATACTCAGGGAAATATACCCCGCTTACACATTCAAAAAATTAAGCCTGGGTGAAATAGCATCTTTAAATGTTGCCTCCAAATCCATTTTAAAACCTTCAAAAGGGTGCTTCGGCACTGCGGTTAAAACGATCACTGCAGAATCTGACATGACAGAAATTGTAAAGGAGATCAAACGGGAACTTAAAATAAACTCGAATGTGTTGTCCGGTGAAGTCTTATCGGAGGATGAATTTATCCTGGAAGATTACATTGAAGGGGAAGAATATGCGGTTGATATGTTTTATGACCCGTTTGGGGAACCACATATTGTGAATATATATCATCATCCAATGCCAAAGAATGAAGCCTACCTGCATATGATCTATTATACCAGCAAGGAAGTTTTTCATAGTATTTATGAACAGGCAATGGGATTTTTTAAAAAATTAAATGCCCTCCTGAAAATTAAAAACTTCACCATGCACAGCGAATTCAGATATTGTGAAAAGACATTGGTGCCCGTAGAGATCAACTGCATGAGATTTGGGGGAATGGGCCTTGGAAACATGGTATACAATGCACTGGGCCTCAATCCCTACGAATCCTTCAGAACCGGCCAATCACCTGAATGGAGCAATATATGGGATAAAAAAGCCAATGCCGATAGTATTTATGCCTATTTCATCGCTTATAACGGTACCCATATAGATAAAACCCGGCAAAAGCCCAACATTGAAAAGCTTAAAAAAGAATTCACCGAAATACTTCATGAAACCATTTTCGACTATCAAAACCAGTTGGCATTTGCGGTATTTTGCCTGAAAGAAACACCTGAAAACTTAAAAAGATTGTTAACCATTGAATTTAAAGATTACTTTGAAGAGATATGAAACTTTAAATATTACCGGGTATCAGGCCTGGAAGAACGGACTATAGCAATGAATTTCAAATTAATATTAGCAATACTCTATTGTGTCCCGGGGCTTGCCTGCGCCCAGTCGGACAGCCTTAGTATGCAAAATATTTCTGGCCTGGTGCAACCATTTATCGGGACCTGGGAAGAGTATACCATAACCGGGGATGATGAAGTTTACCTGGGGACTTTGGAATCTGAACTTACCTTTGACGATCAGGTGATCTCACAGCGATTCATGAGCAGGGACTCCACTTTTTCGTATCTCTCCTTTGGATACATCCATCCTTCTTCCGGTATCCTGGAAGAGACCTTTGTCTTCAGTAATGGAAGTATTTCCGAATATCAATGGCTGACCCACGGGAACGAAATCCTGCTGAGACGCACGGGTGGCACCCGTGCATTGGACCATATGCAACAACTGCGGTTCACCAATATTCGCGCTGATCAATATGACGTGGTGGAAGAATACTCCTATGACAGGGGCAAGACCTGGAAGTTTATCGAGTTAACCGTTATCAGGAGAACAAATTGACCGGACATGCAGGCCGATTGGCTGCAATTATTAATGATGTTATGGAATTTACATTAAAGACTAAGTTCAATGCAACCGCAAAAGAAATTTATACCACCTGGTTACATAGCGAAGGACACACAAATATGACCGGTGGGGAAGCTGAAATTTCAGATAATATCGGAGATCGATTTACTGCATGGGATGGATATATAGAAGGTGAGAATATTGCCCTGGAACCTCATAGAAGGATACTGCAGTCATGGAGGACTTCACAATTTAAAGCAGATGAAGAGGATTCACAAATTGAAATTTTGTTAAATGAATTTGAGGGACAAACCGAATTAACTTTAATTCATACAAGGGTCCCGGAAAGCGGAGAACATTATAGACAGGGTTGGGACAATCACTATTTTAAACCTATGCAGGAATATTTTTCCCGTTAACAAAAAACATCATGCATACCCCATGTCCTGCCCTCTGACCGTATGGTACGCAGGGGAGGTTGGCCAATTGCACCATGTAATGAGAGTGGTATTGATAAACGTAGAACAAGGGTACTATGATCAGCCGGTCATGTAAAATAGATCATAAATGCCAGGTAGAAAACACAAAGTACCAAAATCCAATAAGACTTTGTAATTTGTGATTAGGAATTCGGAAATTTCCATCATACAGGCCAAACCATCCCCGGCAACCTGAACTGATGCCACGGGGATCCAGTGAAATCTGAACCTCTAGAACTATAATGATATGAGAACAACCTGTTTAATATGGATATTTTTTGGCCTTTTGGGCTGCGACCAACAACCCAGGCCCAGTGCAGCTGACGGCACTGGAATTTATAGCGGCACCTTCCGTTATGGGGACTTTTCTGATGATATTCTGGTTAGTATAGAGAAAGATTCCACGCGTTGGCAGGTGTTTTTTTCAAGTTTGGCCCAAAATGCAAACAGGATCCCATTTCAGGAAATTGAGGTCAACGGGGATTCCATAAATTTTAAGCTTCGAAGCGATTTTTATACCTATTCCTTTAAAAACAGATGGACAGACCATCATGCCGGGCTGGAAGGCTCCCTGCAGGTCGACACCATTACGGCAACATATACGCTGACAAAAGATGTAGCAGATGAAACAGAAGAAACGGATCGCGAGGAAATAAGTTTTACCTCCGGTGGGATAACCCTGAAGGGAACTATCTGGCATCCCGAAAAGGACCTTTCGAAAGGTTTGATCATTGTAACGTCCTCCGGAAATGCTGACCGCAGCGCGTCAGCTGCCGAGGCAAAATTATTTGCGCAAAGAGGATACACCACTTTTCATTATGATAAAAGAGGTACGGGCAGTTCAGCGGGAGATTGGACGTCTGCGACCATCGAGGAATTGTCACAGGATGATATCAATGCGATACAATTCTTCTCTTCAAAAACAGGGATTCCGCTGACGTCAATCGGGATAAAAGGCAGCAGTCAGGGTGGCGCTAAAATGCCCTATATTTTAAATGCATTGGAAGACCTGGCATATGGGGTTGCCGTTAGTTGTCCCGGGGTATCCTTGCTGGAGAGTGATTTGAATTACTGGACGAACAGAAATACGGAGGTTATTGGTGCCGGGGATATACGGGAAGCCACTACCCTGCAGCGCAAAGTCTTCGAACACATCGCGGGTGAATTTTCCAGGTCCGATTTGGAAGAAGCAATTTCAAAAGCAACTTCAAAACCATGGTTCGCCCATATATGGATTCCCGATCTCGACGAGGTAAAAGAAGATAAAAAGCTGCTTTTTAATCCAATTCCCCACTTTGAAAAGGTAAAACATCCGGTCCTGATTATACAGGGTACCCTGGATGAGATCATCCCCGTTGAGAGTTATAAGACCATTTCAGACGCCCTTGATAAAGCAAACAACACCCAGTATAAAACAGTCTTGTTAGATGGAGGTTCGCATTCAATGTACTATGTTGGAAATAGCGATTTTCCCTATTGGTCGAAATTACATCCCATGTATATCACCATTTTTGAAAATTGGGTGAAATCGGTTTCCGCTGATAAATAAGGGCTCGGGGGTTGAACATATATCCAAACGATAGAAAACCAATTGAGG
>DATGCB010000222.1:0-6251 GCA_035312365.1 Eudoraea sp.
ACTACTGGTATCCTGGAAGTAAACGATATCCTTTTTGGATCCGCAGGATGTGACTAAAAAAGCAAAAGCTACTACAGCAATTGGAAATAGGCGAAAATGGACTCTAGTACCGGTCATAAATAATGATTTTTTGCAAGTATAGATAATTTATTGCGACTGGAATACTTTCTTAACGACATTCGGATCAGCTATTGGATTTTGGGAGTCGTCCAGTTTACAAAATTCTGAATTGTTGGAAACGTATTCAGGTACGATTTCTTTCATAAGTTTAACGGTGTCCCCGTTAAAGAACATATTAGATACGCAGAGTTCATCCACCTTGGATCGCACTTCTGCATAATTCAATTCACGAACCTTGCTGATCATTATCTTTTTATGGTAGGTAGGCAGTGTATTCTCTCCATTGGCCAATAATTCCTCGTACAATTTTTCTCCCGGACGCAGGCCTGTGACTTTGATATCAATATCCTCGGGATACCGCAATCCGGAAAGCTTGATCATGTTCTTGGCCAGATCAAAAATCCGGACGGATTTACCCATGTCGAAAATGAATATTTCCCCTCCCTGCCCCATGGCCGCAGCTTCCAATACCAACTGAGAGGCTTCGGGTATGGTCATGAAGTACCTCGTAATATCCTTATGGGTTACCGTGAGCGGGCCACCGTGCTGAATTTGCTTTTTAAACAGCGGGATTACGGAACCGTTGGATCCCAAAACATTGCCAAACCTCGTGGTGATAAACTTGGTTTTGTTCTCCTGGTGCATGCAGCTTATGTACATTTCTGCAATACGCTTGGTAGCGCCCATTACATTGGTGGGGTTCACTGCTTTGTCCGTGGAAACAAAAACAAATTTATCCACGTTATAGTTCAGCGAGAGGTCCACCAGCATTTTGGTTCCCGCAATGTTGACTTTAATGGCCTCGTAAGCATTGTATTCCATTAAGGGCACATGCTTGTACGCCGCTGCGTGGAACACGGTCGTGGGTTTGTATTCCTGAAAAAAGGTATTCATCCGGTTTTTATCCCGGATATCCCCAACAATAGGTATAAAATTATGAAAACCATTTTGCTTGAGTTCCTGCTGCAGGTCATATAAAGCCGATTCCGCCTGGTCAATGATGATAAGGGACTTGTAATCGTAGGTGGCAATCTGCCGTACGATCTCGCTTCCAATGGAGCCTGCACCACCCGTCACCATGATCACCTGCTCCTTCAATTCATCAGAAACCTTTGATTTCCTGATATTTATCGGGACCCGGTTCAACAAATCCTCTATCTGAACCTGTTTTATCTGAGAAACCTTAAGTTCCCCATTGATCCAGTCCTCAACCGGGGGAACAATCTTTACCTGCACCCTGTAGTCCACCAGGCCTTCCACAATTTCCCGCAGACGGTTGTTGTCGATATTGTTGATGGAAACAATGATTTCCTCTATTTCCCGCTTCAGGAGAAAAATCTCGGACAGTTCCCCTTTTGAATAGACCTTAACACCGTTTATGCTCTTCCCTACTTTTTTGTTGTCGTCATCCACATACCCGACGACCCTGGCATTACTGGCTGTATGGCTGGTAAGTGCGTTATACGTTAAAATTCCCGACTCACCGGCACCGTAAATAAGTACGTTCTTGGTGATCTTGAATTTCTTTACCAAATTGTAATAAAGTGTCTTAAAGACATACCTGGACGCGGTAAGCACAATGAAACCAATAAGGCTATGGATGATAATTATGGAAAGCGGAATCGTAAAATTGTCCATGAAGCTGGACTGCCTGTTTACAATAACCAGGAAAATAGTGATGATACTCGACAGGCATATGGCGTTGAAGATGTTATAAACGTCCCTTACGCCCGTATGACGTACGACCCCTTTGTAGGAGCCGGTCATTATGAATGCCACGAATGCAATGGATGCAACAAGGGGTAATTGGAGCAGCAGGTTGTCCGTTTCAAAATTCAACGTCAGGTTGAACCGTATTAGATAGGACAAAACAAAGGACAGACAAATGAGAAATACATCAATACCAAGGATCAGCCATTTAGAGGCGTACCGGTGTGCATTGCTCATTAAATAGTTTTTAATCATTGGGCAAAGATTTAAGGATTAGGGCAACAATTCTCTCTAAATCTTCCCGGCTCAGATTAGAACCACTAGGCAAACATAGTCCCCGTAAAAACAGATCTTCTGAAGTGCCATTGGTAAAACTCAGGTATTCTTCAAATATAGGTTGTAAATGCATTGGCTTCCACAGGGGTCTGGATTCTATATCGTCTTCCAAGAGTGCCATGCGGATTTTTTCCCTTATCTCAATGGATGGCGTAAGGATACATGTAAGCCATCGGTTCGCATAGCATCCGGCCGCCTCCTCCGGAAATTCAATTTCAGGGAGGTGACCTAGTCTGCTTTTATAAAACTCGAAATTTCCTCTCCGGGCTGCTACCCGGTCTTCCAAAACTTCCATTTGACCCCGTCCAATCCCTGCAAGTACATTGCTCATTCGATAATTATAGCCAACCTGCGAGTGTTGGTAATGAGGAGCATCATCCCTGGCCTGGGTGGCCAAAAAGATCGCTTTCTCCTTGAATTTTTTATTCCTGGCCACCAGGGCCCCGCCCCCGGAAGTGGTAATGATCTTATTTCCGTTAAAGGATAAAATACCAATATCTCCAAAACTGCTGCAGGCAATGTCATTGTACCTGCTGCCCAGAGCCTCAGCGCTGTCTTCAACCACCGGGATCTGATATTTTCTTGAAATTGCCAGAATCTCATCCACCATATAGGGCATGCCATATAGATGAACCGCGATAATGGCTTTTGGTTTTTTCCCGTTGGAAATCCTGTCCAGGATCGCCTTCTCTAGCAATTCCGGAGATAAATTCCAAGTCGTAGGCTCACTATCCACAAAAACAGGGGTCGCCCCCAGGTATAAAATTGGATTCGCCGAGGCAGAAAATGTAAAACTCTGGCAGAGGACTTCATCTCCCCTGGAAACTCCTAATAGGGAAAGTGCGAGATGGATAGCAGCAGTTCCGGAGCTTAACGCGGCCACGTAAACATCCTCATCTATATAGGCTTCAATAGCTTGCTCAAAAAGTGTGACGTTTGGCCCCAATGGTGCAACCCAGTTACTATCAAAAGCTTCTTTGACGTAGGACTGTTCAGTACCTCCCATATGTGGGGAAGAAAGCCATATTTTAGTTGCGGTTATCAATTGATCAGCAATTTTTTCAAGTACTGGTTATAGCCTTCATCTTCAAATTCCTTCATCGCTGCATTGGTAGTTGTACAGATCAGAATAGTACTAAATACATACCAATATACAATATATTGAAGATATCATTACACAATTAAGGTGCAAATATCAGGCAAATCTAAGCTGTAAAAGTAAATATAAGAAGGAAACGCCGAAAAATTTGTGGGGACATTTCGTCAAAATGAAAGGATTATACGTTCACAGGGAATTGTGTCACAACCTGCCCCGATAATTGGCATACTATTGCGGCCGCTTTTATAGTTTGACCGAAATTATGATACAGTTAAACGCATTTAAATGAAGAAATAGGTTTCCAATAGGCACTAGTCTTTTTATAATTCATAATTTTGTCCTCATTGTGGGAAAAATAACCCCGAATTAGCCCTTTTAACTTTGAGTCTATGAAAATTCTGATCACCGGGGCGGCCGGTTTTATCGGCTTCCATGTTGCGCTTAAACTTGCCCGGCAAGGGCATTTTGTTGTTGGTCTGGACAATATAAATGATTATTACGATACAAACCTGAAATATGCCCGTCTGGCACAACTTGGTATCCCCCGAAATTGTGCGGAACGGTTCCTTGAAAAATGCGACAGCACTCTTTTTGAAGGCCAATTTTCATTTGTGAGAATGCACCTTGAAGACAGGGATGCATTGCCAGGGTTATTTAAGTCTGAAAAGTTCGACGTTGTATGCAGTCTGGCGGCTCAGGCCGGTGTGCGGTACAGTCTTGAAAATCCGGATGCCTATATCGATAGCAATATAGTAGGATTCCTGAACCTCCTGGAATGCTGCAGGCATCACCATATCAAACACCTGGTCTACGCAAGCAGTTCAAGCGTTTATGGACTCAACAAAAAAATTCCATTTAGTGTGGACGACCCTGTAGACAACCCTGTCAGCCTCTACGCAGCGACCAAAAAAAGCAACGAATTGATGGCACATACGTACAGTCACCTCTATAAATTCCCGACAACAGGGCTTAGGTTCTTTACCGTGTACGGGCCATGGGGCAGACCGGATATGGCTATGTTCCTGTTTACAGATGCCATCCTGAAAGACGAGCCAATCAAGGTTTTCAATTACGGTAAAATGGAGCGCGATTTTACCTATATCGATGATATTGTGGAAGGTGTCGTCAGAGTCATTGAGGGCGGCCTGGAAAAACGACTTGAAAATAAATGGCTGTACAAACTATATAATATCGGCAACAATAATTCGGTGAAATTGCTGGATTTCATAGAGGCGATAGAAGAAAATCTTCAAAAAGAAGCTGTCAGAGAGATGTTGCCCATGCAACCAGGGGATGTTGAAAGAACCTGGGCCAATGTCGACGATTTAATCACTGATTATGGTTACAAACCAAATACACCAATCACTGAAGGTGTGCGGGAATTTATCAACTGGTATAAATCCTATTATGCCATCACGGCAAAAAGTGCGAATTAAACCTCTTTCATAGCGATTGCATATACCCCATAAATGGGAAGGGTGTATCACAAAAAGCCGCGGCAAACGTTTAGCTGACAATCGGCATTTCAGATCAAAATATGCACTTAATTTATCGCGGCACAGAAGGTGTCGGGCACCGAACATTAATGACTCAACCTCAAACTTCCCGGTTAAAAAATGGTATTCAATGATTTAGATTTTGCAATTTCACTTCCGGTTGTAATCGCCTTGTATTCGATATTCCAGAGCCGTCAGGGGGTTCAGGAAGATACTGCCCGCTGTTCCGGTTTAAGCAAGTTCAACAGAATTCAGAAATCGTATGCATGATGATCTTTAACAGCATTTCAGCGCATATTTTTCAATTACACCTATTAAAGAAATTGTTCCCTGAATTTTGACGTAATTTGCAGTAGAAAATTCAAATAAAACAGGAAATCCCAAGGAAATATCCTACCTATTCACACATCAAAACATGACAATCAAAAATTTAAATCTAGACCCCTCCTATAAAGTATTAGTCACGGGAGGAGCCGGTTTTATAGGATCTAACCTGGTTAAGGCCTTGTTGGAAAATGGAAACAACGTACGGTGCCTGGATAATTTTGCCACCGGGAAAAAAGAAAATGTAATGCCCCTGGCAGGGCTTCCCGGTTTTGAGTTGATCGAAGGGGATATCAGGGATCTTAAAACGTGCATGGAAGCGTGCGATGGAGCTGATTATGTCCTTCACCAGGCTGCCCTGGGTTCGGTGCCCCGATCCATCAATGATCCGCTTACGAGCAATGAGGTAAATGTTTCGGGGTTTTTAAATATGCTGGTAGCAGCCCGGGACGCTGCGGTAAAACGC
Organism: Eudoraea sp.; assembly: GCA_035312365.1. Taxonomy (GTDB): domain Bacteria; phylum Bacteroidota; class Bacteroidia; order Flavobacteriales; family Flavobacteriaceae; genus JAFMPW01. The sequence goes on from DATGCB010000222.1 coordinate 5,552, forward strand.
TTTGTATATGCTGCGAGTTCCTCTACGTACGGGGACTCCGAATCCCTGCCAAAAATTGAAGACAAAATTGGCAAACCCTTATCCCCCTATGCCGTCACCAAATACGTCAATGAACTGTACGCAGATGTTTTCGGTAAAACCTATGGTTTGGAAACTGTTGGATTGCGTTATTTTAATGTCTTCGGGCGCCACCAGGATCCAAATGGAGCCTATGCGGCGGTTATTCCCAAATTTGTGCTGCAATTTATTCGGCACGATGCCCCGAAAATTAATGGTGATGGAAGTTTTTCAAGGGATTTCACCTATATAGACAACGTAATAGAAGCCAATGTCAGGGCGATCGTAACCGAGGATCCGGAAGCGGTAAATACAGTCTACAATGTGGCCTACGGGGAAAGGACCACACTAAACGAATTGGTTGAATTGTTGCGTGATTTTCTTTCCGAATTTGATCCTGAAATCAAATCTGTAAACGCCGTCTATGGTGAAGAACGTGCGGGGGACGTGCCACATTCGCTGGCTTCAATCGACAAGGCGAAAAAACTCCTGGGGTACCACCCGCAATTTGATATGAAAACCGGACTGCGGGAAGCTGTAGCCTGGTACTGGGAAAACCTGGAACGATAAGGACGCTTTATTCAGATAAACGAACATTAACTACGTAAGCACTGGTTCACTGGCGTTTCACCGGAACAATAGA
>DATGCB010000223.1:0-7994 GCA_035312365.1 Eudoraea sp.
GGTAGGGAAATAGGAGGTAACCCCGGCCTTCCAGAGGGCCCTCGTCACTTTAACAACTCCTTCAACGGTAAGGTCAGGCCCGGAAAAATCAACGCCGACAAATCCATTGATCTGAACATCGATCAACCCGGGAGCCACAAAGAGTTCAGAGACATCTGCATCAGGATGAATCCGTTTTATCCCCGTTATTTTATCATTTTCAATTTCAATGGATACCGGATTTCCATCGGCATAAAGAAGGGCTTGCACCGTTTGCTTATCCTCCCGTTCGGATGGGTTGAGAAGGAGTGGCAACGCGATGATGGATACGATGATGATTCTCATCTTATAAGCTTTACATTGATATCTATCCCATTTGAATGCCCGGTGATCATCGGGAATTTACAAACTATTCTATTTCCTCCCTAATATTACCATTTAAGGAATTACGGTAAATGCGATAACCAAGTGCCGCTATCACCTGCTATTCCCGCCAAATAATAAATTCGATCGTCCAGTCCTGCAATTGGGCTTCTGTAAAAGTGACTTCTTCCTGATCAACGGAATTGGTTGTCATATGCTCCCCCGAAATTTCATAGGCGATCTGTGAGTTGTCTAAATAGGCATAGGTGTGCTGGTGAAAATCAGTATATGTCTTTAATTTACCTTCCCTTAACTGCCTGATCGTTCGATAGCTGTCCCCGACCCTTAATCCATATTCGTCTTTTACAAAGGGGTCTCCGAAATGGATCTCAACCAATTGAAGCGTATCTTCGTGGTGCATGGAAAAGTAGGCTATCTCCCCATCAACCCTTTTTATGGAGTACAATGGAAAATCCGGGCCATCCTGTTCCCCAACTTCCTTTTCCACGACCAGGTTGGCAAAAACCTGCCTTAATTCATCGAGCATTTCCCGTTTGGGGAAGGGGAGGGGAATATCCCCTAAATGATCCTCATAAAGGATGATGCTGTCCTTTTTATCCGTCCCCGTCCTTGGAAGTTGGTCCTCCATCCGGGTTTCAACCTCCCGATCATTGGTAATTGCATTGTTTTTCTTTCTTCCCTCACCACAGGAGAATAGCAGGCAACACAGGATAAGATTCCCGCTTACCTTTTTCACCAATTTTAGGTGGAACGCCAATTTTGATTGCCTCATAATGAGATGTACCGTGTTTAGGGCCTGGATTTGGAAGGTACTAAAAAGTTCAAGACAGGGTATTTGTTTTCCTGGCGTCCACTCCCTTTTTCAGGATCTGGCTGCCTGCTTTATTTGCCCAGTTGCACGGCCCGCTGCATTGCCTTATATCGCTTATTCCATTCATCCATGTCCTTGTTCAGATGGTCATCGATATGTACCGGATCGCGGGTTCGGAAGAGGCCTCCCCAGCGAAGTGCAGGATCATCGATGATCGACTTGAGGAATTGGCCCACCGGTTCCGGGACAGAAGGGTATTGGGCCAGCGCCCTGGAATTTGCCCAATTACCATTGTTGTAAAGAACATTCATATCAATTGCATGCCCGGCCAGATGGTTGGAAAAGGTTGCCGGTTTAACTATGGCACCGCTTACATTGGTCGTTGTCCTGAAGGAACTGGTCACATGAATAAAAACACCGGCCTGCTCCGCATAGCCGTTAATTTTATTGAGTGCGGGTACAAACTTGATATCTGCCCTGCAGGGTTTGCCCATAAAGCGGGAACCCTGAAAGAGGACCAGGGGCGATTTTTTCCGGGGTAGATTGTTCGCTGCCAGATCACTCCAGTTCCTGCCATAGTGGGCGTTGATGTATATTAGCATTAAATTGATCAGCGGCCTTGTAAGCAGATCCCCGTCGGATGACACCCCGTGGTCCCTGGCAAATGCGATGACCGCTTTTCGGGTAGCCGGCCCGTAGAGGCCGTCCGCCCCGAATTTTGCGAAATTCAGTAATTCACCGTATCCCATGGTCTGTAGCAGCACCTGGATGGCGGTAACACTCAGGCGGGAACCTTTGGAGATGTACTTCCTGGTCCGGAGGTCCGATTTGTGTATGGCCCATAAAATATACATGTCTGGCAGAAAATCGTGCCGTTGGAGGATGAGTTTTGCCAGTGCATCGGAAACTGAACTACCATTGCTTTGAACGTTGTTTTTTTCGGCAAAAGCCTTTACTGCCGCGGCGGTGGCGCTGCCGTAATCCCCGTCGGCCTGGTAGGCGTCCCACTTCAATTCTGTACTGAAGCCCAGCTCAAATAGCGTCCTTTGAAGGTCGGTTATCAATTCTTTGTCGCGGGACCCCAGGGACAGGGACGCGCTCACGTGCCCCTTGTTCAGAGCCGCTTCCAACAGGTTAGAACATTCCATGGCCTTGTGTTTGCAGGTGATTTTTATACCCGGATTAAGATAGGGACAATTTGGACAGTCTCCAAAGGATATTACCGTATTTGTACACTTTGGCAGGCAGCAGTTGTAGGAATTTCTGCTGAAAACTGCATTGCTGTACGGTTCCTTTTCTGAGATTTACTTAGTATCTTATAGGGACTCTTTAAATGCGTGCTATGAAAGCCATGATGTTGACCGGTGTTAGTTCCCTCCGGGAAAATAAATCACCCCTGAAATTGGTCAGTATTCCCGTCCCCGAACCCGATCCGGGGGAAGTCCTGATCAGGATTTCAATATGTGGTGTTTGCCACACCGAACTGGACGAAATTGAAGGCAGGACACCTCCGCCCAAATTCCCCGTGATACCGGGGCACCAGGTCGTTGGCACCATAGAAAAAACAGGTTCGGGAGCCTTAAAATTCAGGCCCGGGGAGCGGGTAGGAGTGGCGTGGATCTGTTCTGCCTGCGGGCGATGCCATTTTTGCCTGGAAGGCAGGGAAAACCTATGCGATAATTTTATGGCCACCGGCCGTGATGTCAACGGGGGATATGCCGAATATATGACGGCCCCAGAAAATTTTGTACATCCCATTCCCGATTTTTTTTCCGATGCCGAAGCGGCACCATTGTTATGCGCCGGCGCCATCGGTTACCGCTCCATACAACTGACCCGCCTAAAAGACGGGGACCTGCTGGGCCTGACGGGTTTTGGGGCTTCCGCCCACCTGGTCCTTAAAATGGTCAGGCATCGCTATCCCAATACACAGGTCTTTGTGTTTGCGAGAAAAGAACAGGAAAGGGCGTTTGCCAAAAAGCTGGGCGCCGTATGGTCCGGGGACATCACAGACCGCTCGCCTGAAAAACTGAACAGTATCATTGATACCACCCCGGCATGGAAACCGGTGGTAGAGGCCCTGGCCAACCTGGAAAAAGGTGGCCGGCTGGTGATTAATGCCATACGCAAGGAAGAAACAGACAAGGCATATCTTCAACAGTTGTCCTACCCGGAACATCTTTGGATGGAAAAAGAAATTAAAAGCGTTGCCAATGTTACCCGCAGGGATGTGGTTGAATTTCTGGAACTGGCCGCAGATGCCGGCATTAAACCCCATATTCAGGTGTATCCCCTGGAGGAAGCAAATAAAGCGCTGCTTGAACTTAAGGAGCAAAAGATCAGGGGAGCCAAGGTGTTGCAAATCACCTGACCGGTCCAACGGATCTTTCCTAATTTTATCGCCTGTTGTCTAGTGAAGGGTCTCAGGGGTAGGCCGGTCCGGCGTTGGAATTTCATTCAGTATGGAAACGATCTGCCATTGCCCGTCTTTCCTGATCAAATGGAAACTATCCACGCCTTCCCGCGGTGCCCTGCTTTTACCGGGAATATAGGAGGTGTAGAGGACCAGTAAATGGGCAATATCCCCAAACACCATGGACTTCAGGGTAACAATTTTTTCTTCAAACCCTGTGGTTTTGACATCGGCTTCCTCTATAAAATTTACAAAGTCCTGAATCCAGCCCTCCAGGGACAGGGTGGCGGTCTCCCCCTTTGCAACCCTCATAACCACAGTCGACTCTTTAATAATCAGGGTTCTGACATGATCCCAATCCGGCGTCTGCCCGGCAGGAAAAGTGACCTGCTCATACAGGTGCCTGACCAGCTCTTCGGGGTCGTTGAAATATGGTCCGGTTTTATCCCGGGCAGACAGGGGAAAGGAAGCCAGGAGTAGTGCCATAAAAATAAGTCGTGATTGCTTAGAGACATAGAAATATGGGTTGCATGTGACCTCGATCTTCATAATGATAGTTTTAGTGCCTGCAAGCGGCGGTTTTCGGCTTTTCCGTTTTTTTAACTATTTTTTGTTTTGCCAACTTTTGTTATTTGAATAGATCAGTAGTTAAAATAAAAAATAGCTTCTAAGATTTGCTTCCGGTACTGCTAAATGGTCATTGAAACATGGATGTTTACCTATGGTTTTCAGATTATGTTCTTTCGTTGTTGGGTTCCGGTGCACTTTTACCGCCTTTTATGAGTAGCCAAATCGAAAATGACATTTCGCCAATGACACTTGGAATGGCAACCAATGCTAAAAACAATGAGGCATAGGTATCATAATCAGGGAGCAGGAAATGTGCTACTGTATCGATCATATACATAAGTCCAGCAACGATGAGAAAAAGCGCAATAATCCGGGGTTTGCCAATGATGTTGCCAAGGAGGATCAAGTGGATCCCAAAAAAGAACAGCCCTATGAGCCAGATGATGTTAAAAAGTTCTACCTGCCTGAGAATCTCCTCGCTACTGGTGGCTGTCAAAGCCGCCGGAAGCGCAAATATGGCAACGCCCATGATGGCCGCATGCATCATTCTGAAGTAGGTGCTCAAGCCGGATAAATGATGGTTTTTGTATAATTCGTACAGCGCCCATGCAACAACCACATCAAAAACAACGGTGACCAGAAACGCCAGGATCCCTATTCTGACCATCAGAGGATTTTCCTGTATCGTATTCAGCGGCTCAATACTCAGGGATTCCAGAACAAAAAAATTGGCGTAGACCGCTGCAAGGAAGATGGTCAGGTAGCTGGTACCTGCAATGAGTGAAAGTGTTCTTGATTTCATTTTTTGTTCCTGATTCCTATAAAGGCCAAAAGTCTGAGGAATGATCGGGCCCGTTCCGGGTACATCCCAAATCCCAAAATACAAAGTTTTTGGAGGATGGTGCCGGGTGTTTGATATTACATTTAAAAGTCGTGCCGGATTGTAGCCAGCGTTGAAGGTGATTTTTATCAATCATTTCCAAGCGGATCGATTGCGTCCGTTTCAACCATTAACATCACCGTTTTTTTTGGGGCCCTTGGCCTGCAATTCCTGCGGTTCCATTTCCCGAAGGGGGATCAATTTAGAAATTTAGTGTCAGTTGATGGCAGGCAGGGGCGTTGGAAGTATCTTTTAACCCACCCGTTTGCCGCAATGATCGCCTGAAACGGTACGGGAAGGAACCTGTGCTGCAAAAGGCCACCGGAGTCGCCAAATACCGATGTTCAGGTTTGCAGGGTAATTGATCTAACCAACTAAAATGGCTACAACCATTTTAGAAAGAAGTCCATGATCGCTTCCTTAAACTCGTAGTGCAGTTTTATGTAATGTTTAAGGTCGTCGTAGAGCGTACGCTTTTCGTACTGTAACTGTCCGTCCACATTTTTGTAATGGTCTGCACTGTGAAGATTGCCCAATTTGGCCCGGCAGCGGTGCAGCAATTTGCCGCTGGCCACCCGTTCGATCATGATCCTGTTTTGAAAACTTTCAAGCAAAAAGGAATATTTATCAATATCGTCCCTGCCCGCAATTTCCTCCAGTTTTTGTTGAAACATTTCCAATTCGGACATGTGAAACTTCAGTTCCCTTTTCCAAACCTCCAGATTAAAGGCGAGATCGCTTGAATATACCGCTTCTGTTTGCATATGTTATGGTGTTACAGTTAATATCAAATGGTCTTTTCAAAATAAACAATGCCAGAAAGCCCGCTATTATGCAGGCTTCTAAAGTAATTTTATCCCGGGTCTGTAATTTGGGATCGGTCGATAGTGAGCGCGTTTTTTTCCGTATCTGACTGGAAGATAAAGATAATTATTTTCTTTTTGACACGACAGGTATCTTTTTTATACAATTTGGCAAGGGTAAAGGATGGATACGGGTTTGCCGATATCGTTTCTTTTGCTGACTACAAATGGGTGATATCCGGTCTGAATGCAAAGAAAGGTGGAATTACCTCTGATCCTTGTCCCGCATTTTTTTCTGCGTTTGCTCTATCTCCTCGGTCACTTCTTTTAAAAGGCGCTGTAGTTCTTCTTCCTGCCGTTCCCGGATCTTTTTTTCGATGATCTGTTCAATTTCCTTCTGTTTTTCCTTCGGGAGCTGGTCAAAATCCAGGAGCTCCGGTTCTTCTTCCTGTTTTAGCATGTTACCCTCCCCGGTAAGCAGCCAGACCACATTGAGCTGGGGGTAGGTTTTGATGATGTTTTCTATGACATCGCTGCCTATGGAGGCATTGTTCTTTTTCATCCTCAGCGTATAGCCGTTCCCGGCCCCGATGGAAATGTCGAACTGCCGTGCGCTGAGCCCGGCGTATTTGATAAACTGCATTAAGCGGTCAATGGTCTTTAACATATACTAGAAAATAATCTATAAGGTAGACTGTGGATGCACCAAAGATACAATTTAATACGGCAAATGAAAACAAGGTAGTACATACGGTCCTTATGTAAACCATCACAAGATATAGAATATATCCTATAATATTTGGAAATATAGAAAATAATCTATAATATTATATAATACAATGACAATCAGGTCAATTAAAAATGCCAACCCCATAGATGAATTCGATTAAGAATCTTGAAAGATTGCAACAGATCCATTTTCTGATCGAAAATGAATCCACAGGCTCGCCTAAAGAATTAGCCTCAAGGTTGGATATCAGTGAGCGGTCCATCTACCTTTTAATGGAGCAATTGAAGGATTTTAACGCTCATATAAGTTACGATCGAAGTAGAAAAACGTATTATTATAAGAATGAATTTAAACTGCAGGTACAGGTTTCGGTTTCCGTAAGTAATAATGACGAGGTTACCGAGGTTTTTGGGGGGAGTTATTTTGTGAAAAGCAAGACCTCATGAACCGTGGTGCCTTCATCGTTTACAGTTTTAAGGATGCTTGCATTTGAATTGAAATAATTTATTCTTGATGGGACATTGGTCCATATGAAGCTGTGACGATTTGAAAATTCCTAATACAAAACCTACAAGTTTTCGCTTTCCACGCCGGACGCAGACTTTATAATTGCCCATTCACAAGTGAGTGGTAATAACCCTTATTTTTAAGTAATGAAACGTGCGTTCCCTGTTCAACGATCTTACCCTTATCAAGAACAACTATTTTATGGGCGTATTTTACGGTACTTAACCGATGAGCAATTATCACTAAGGTTTTATTGCTTATCGCAGAGGTCAGGTTTTTTATAATGGCACTTTCGGTTTTAGCGTCGAGTGAATTCGTGGCCTCGTCAAAAAAAAGGTACGAAGGATCTTTATACAATGCCCTTGCGATCAATAGGCGTTGTTTTTGTCCCTGGCTCAGTCCTATACCTTCATTCCCTATGGCAGTCCTGTATCCCAATGGAAGTGATTCGATCCAATCTTTTATATTTGCGATATGTACAGAAAACTCTAATCGCCTCAAATCCAAAAAATCATAGGTTTTTAGCGCTATGTTATTCGCAATCGTATCCGAAAAAATATAATTGTCCTGCATTACCACACCACATTGTTCTCTCCAGTGGTAATCCGAAACATATTTCAAAGGGGTGTCGCCGACCATTATTTTACCCTGGGAAGGCCTATAAAGCTTAAGCAATAATTTTAATAGTGTTGTTTTGCCGCTGCCACTTGCACCCACGATTGCCGTGGTTTTGTTATAGGGTATCTTTAAAGAAATACCGTGAAGTACCCTGGGAGAATGGGGCCCTTCATATTGAAAAGATATGTTTTCCAGGACAATTTCACGTTTTGTTGGTAATGAATTGCGGGCGGCATGCTCATCATTTTGTTGATTAATTACCTCGCTCAGGCGTTCCAGGCTAATTTTCGCATCCTGAT
>DATGCB010000224.1:0-6080 GCA_035312365.1 Eudoraea sp.
TATCCTCACTCCACCCGAAAACGAGGATGAAAATTATATTACACCAATGATCCGGGTGGATGGAAAAGAACTGACAAAGGAACTCATTACCATTGCGTACGATCATATTCCAACCCAGTCGGTATTGCTTCCCTCTGAAGCCAAAGTAGTCCGGTTGAATATTGAGAAAGCTGGCGAACATATTGCCTATATTGAGGGGGCCGGGGACCAGGTACCCCAGAGCCTCGAGCAAATTGGATACACGGTTCATATTGTAGACCCGGCTGATATCCAGACGGGAAGTCTGGACAAATACGATGGCGTGGTTGTGGGTATCAGGGCCTATAATGTTGTTCCCGAACTAAAATTTAAACAACAGCTCTTGTTTGATTATGTGGACAACGGAGGTAATCTCATCGTCCAGTACAATACGGCAGGAAGGTGGAATGCTGCCTATGAAGACATTGCTCCCTACCCTTTAAAATTATCCAGTGACAGGGTCACGGATGAGAATTCCCCGGTGGAAATACTGGCTAAAAATCACGCACTTATCAATTTTCCAAATACCATCGTCCCGGAAGATTTTGATGGCTGGGTTCAGGAAAGGGGCCTGTATTTTCCAAATGAGTGGGATCCTGCCTTCACCCCCTTGCTTTCCATGAACGATAAAGGGGATACCCCAATGAAGGGCAGCCTGTTGGTAGCCCCCCATGGCAAGGGCAACTACATATATACCGGGCTCAGTTTTTTCAGGGAATTACCTGCCGGGGTCCCGGGCGCCTATAAGCTTTTTGCCAATATGCTGTCTCTTGGCAAAGAGAAAGTAGATAAAGTAACCGACATTAAAGGATAGTATGGAAGTTAAATTCGTTTGGAAAAGAGAATATACCCTGGTATTGGTCCTCAATGCGATCTATATTCTAGTTTTTTACTTCATAATGACAGCAAACGCATAGTATGGGAACACTTGATTGGATCATACTTGCAGGCACCTTACTCTTTATTGTGGGTTACGGGGTCTGGAGGACCCGGGGAAGCAGGGACGTTGATGACTATGTGCGCGGAGGGAATAATGCAAAATGGTGGACCATCGGTCTCTCGGTAATGGCCACCCAGGCGAGCGCCATTACTTTTCTCTCCACACCGGGACAGGCCTTCCATGACGGGATGGGTTTTGTTCAATTCTATTTTGGCCTGCCCCTGGCCATGGTGATCATCTGCCTGGTCTTCGTCCCAATATACCACCGGCTTAAAGTCTATACAGCCTATGAATTCCTTGAGAACCGATTTGATCTGAAGACACGTTCACTGGCTGCCGTACTTTTTTTAATTCATCGGGGACTTTCGGCTGGGATTACCATCTTTGCCCCTTCGATTATTCTTTCCGCGGTTTTGGGATGGGATCTGAGAACACTTAATATCATTATTGGCACTTTGGTAATTATCTATACCGTCTCTGGCGGAACCATGGCCGTAAGCGTTACCCAGAAGCAGCAGATGTTCATCATCATGACCGGAATGTTTGTGGCTTTCTTCTTTATCCTTGGTTATTTACCGGCAGATATTACGATGAGCAAGGCGCTTAAAATTGCAGGGGCCAGTGAAAAATTAAATATTCTGGATTTTGAGCTGAATACCAGCAGCAGGTATACTTTTTGGAGCGGTATCACCGGGGGGATGTTTCTCGCCCTGGCCTATTTTGGGACCGACCAAAGCCAGGTTCAACGCTATCTGTCCGGTAAATCAGTAAGAGAAAGTCAGTTAGGGCTTATTTTCAACGGGATGTTGAAGATACCCATGCAATTTTTTATCCTCCTGGTTGGGGTGATGGTTTTTGTATTCTACCAGTATAACCCCTCCCCTCTCAATTTTAATCCGGCAGCGACCAACGCAGTGATGGAATCTGAATATTCCGAAGACTACCAATTACTTGAGAAAGGCCATCTGGAGTTGGAATCGGAAAAACAGATAGCCCAGGACAGGTTTTCCGCAGCCCTGGAACTAAAGGAGTACGCCGCGATCATGGAGGCCAAAAAACAGATCATCGCAATCAATGTACGTGACCGAAGCAACAGGGATGCAGCTAAAACGCTTATATCAAGGGCGGATAGCGCGGTTGAAACCAACGACAAGGATTATGTCTTTATCCATTTTATCCTGAATTATCTCCCCAAAGGACTGGTAGGCCTTCTCCTGGCAGTCATCCTGTCAGCAGCAATGTCCTCGACAGCCTCTGAGCTCAATGCGCTTGGCGTCATATCGGCACTGGACCTCTACAAAAGGAATAAAAAGGGGGAATTTACCCAGCAACACTACGTGAAGGCTTCAAAGGGATTCACATTGCTATGGGGTATCATTGCAATTATTATTGCCTGTGTGGCTAGTTTGTTCGATAACCTCATTCAACTGGTGAACATCATCGGATCCATTTTTTACGGCAATGTCCTAGGGATATTTCTTCTTGCCTTCTTTTTTAAATTCTGCAGGGGGAACGCCGTATTTGTTGCCGCCGTCATTACTCAGGTTGTGGTCATCATCGGATATAGCTACGATTGGATGTCTTACCTGTGGTTAAATGCTTTTGGCTGTTCCCTGGTGATTATCCTATCGTGTCTGCTCGAAGTTTTTGACCGGATGCTGAAAAACCCTGTGGCCAGGACATAAAAAAAGTCCTGAATCAGGATGAAAACAGGACTTTCCGGTTCCTCAATTAATAAGGGTACTATTTACAGGGCGCCCCATTCTTTAAGGGAATCCTTGTTCATTTTTACATAATCGGCATTCCCGGCCGCTTCGGCAACTTCAAGGGATTTTTTAGCAGCCTCGATGGCGCCTTTTTTGTCTCCCATTTTGGCGTAGATCAATGATTGCTGCCTCATTACCCAATATGCTTCATCATTCATTGCAACCGCCTTATCTATCCATTCTTTGGCTTTACTGAGATCTTTGCCCTCCTGAAAATAATACATGGCAGCGGCAAAATAATCGTTGCCCGAAGGTCCGTTCATAACAGCCTCGATACTCGCCACGGCTATCTCGGCAGTGGGTACGGTGAAAGGAACTCCCACATAGGTTTTCTCCCAAAGCAATCCAAGGGTGGCTCCGTTATTGTGAAGGTCATCAAAAGTAATTGTAAAGGTCTGTACATCCATGGGCAGGGCATACACTTCCGCGGTGGTTTTAGCAGCCACCTTAGTCTCATCCCATTCTTCAGGAGTTCCGCCTCCGCCCGCCTCGGTATAAAAGATAACCTCCCATGAAGCGGTACCCGGTTTTGTAAAAATCGCATAGGTTCCAGCTTTCAATTCCTGTCCTGCAACCGTAACATTATCGCTGAATGTTATTTTGGTGGTCGCATTCGCGCCGGTCCGCCACAACTGATCAAAAGGGACAAGGTCCCCAAAAATAGTTCTTCCTCTCATCGAGGGCCGGGAATATTCCAGGGTAACATCGGTCAGCCCTACGGTTTGCTTAACTTTTGCAAACGGGCTTGGTGCCGGGGTAGTGATCTGTGCGTGCATGGCGAATGATACCAGGGCTACACAGCATAACATTGTAAATTTTTTCATCTTATAATGGTTTTTATGTTCTAGCAAAACTAGGCATATTGCCCAATCCGATTTGTTAACAAATCCTTAAATAAATCCTGATTAGTCCCAAAGATCAATTCAGAATAAAGGGTTTTGAAATGGTGCGTCCCTGAAGGTAAAAGGTAAGGTAATAGACGGCAGTTCCATAGGTGGACAGATCCATACTACTGTTCTCTATTTCACTGGCATGACTATGGCTGAGGATTCTGCCCGCTGCGTCAAAGATGGCCCGGCCAAATAATTCCCTGTCCGAAATTAATTCGTATTGTACCACCCTGGAACCTTGTTGCCTGAAGATGATGAGCCTGTCCGTGATATCTTCTCCTGCGGGATTTTCCTCAGGTTCTTCCTCTGCAGGGGGCTCTTCAGGGTTCTCCTCTTCCTCCGGTGCATCGTCTGTGGTAAACCTGAACAGGCCTGCCTCCAGGGCTACCGGCGGATTATTATTGATAAACTGTTCCGATGTAACGTAGTATGTGTTTATATCAACGTGGGTGATTCCTTCCACCTGGGCAAAACCTATAGGCAAATTCATTTTCTGTTCTGTACCGTTAAAGGCAAAAGGACTCGGAGGACCATCCATCCTTAACACAAATGGGGAGAGTTGGGGGGAATAGCCGATCAAAAAGAGTGCCTGAGATATATCGTTAAAGGTAGCCCCCGTAACCAGGCCGCCAACCGGAAAACTACCCAGGTTTTTTGCACTATAGGTGCCGGGCGTAAGGGGGATCTCATAAGCCACGGTGCCATTGCTCTGCCACTGTTTGGTGAATATGAGCAACTGACCCTGGTAAACCACAAACGCCTCGGCATCCCAATCACTGGTCTGCCCACCGGAAAAATCGGTTTGATCCTCATAGGAAAATGCTATTTTTTCAGCCGTCACACTATCCGAGGCGTCAAAGGCAGCTTTAGAAATCTTATAAACTGCCAGATCGGTACGGTTGCCCAGGTTATTTCCAAAATCACCTATATATATAAACCCTGCATCCTGGGTAAGATCCTCCCAGTCCACATTTTCAGCATTTTCAAGGGTAATGGTCCTTGTAATGGCCAGGCTTACCGTATCTATTTCAAATAGTTGAGGGGTATTTCCGGAATCATTCAGGGTAACAAGTTTACCATTATAAAAGATCAATCCGGAGCTTTCAGTCACAACAGATGGTAGATTGCCAATGTTTTCAGCATTCTGTTGCCCAGAAAGAAATGCCACGGAGAGGAAAAATAAAATGCATAACTGCCTTGCGTCCATATTCATAGCATTCTTAGTGGTAAAATACAAAAATGTTACTCATTACACTAAAATTATAGATAAATGGGTTTTGCCTTCCTTCAAAGTGATAGATTATATGCGCGGGATTGAACGATATGGGGGCAAGCCCCAGGCTTTAAAAAATTTACTATTTGTTTAACTTTATTTATTTTTTATTAAACATAAAAGTTTTTATTTTTGCAGAAATATCTCAATGTGAGACTCTATCAGCTCCATGCCACCCAGACATTGCCGGCCCCACAACCCCAGGTCTGGGAATTTTTGTCTCATCCTGCCAATCTGAAAGTGATCACCCCGGCCCATATGGGATTTCATATCCTGTCCGGTGGGGACCGCCCCATGTTCCCGGGACAAATAATTCAATATCGGGTATCCCCTTTTCCCGGGTATTCCACCAAATGGGTTACCGAAATAACACACCTCAGAGAAGGGAGCTATTTTGTGGATGAGCAACGGTCCGGGCCCTATGCCCTTTGGCACCATAAACATTTTCTAAGGCCAGTTCACGGTGGCACAGAAATGGAAGACATCATAGACTATAAAGTCCCCTTTGGGCTTTTTGGGCAATGGGCGCATACCTTCCTCATTAAAAAACAATTACAAATTATATTTACCTACAGGGAACAAAAACTAAAGGACTTATTTGGCAGTATGGACGCTTTCCCGGGGAAAACAGACCTTACATTCTCGTAAAAAATGAAAAAGAATATCCTCATGATAGGTGGTTCCCGGGGGATTAGGCTATCCATTGCACATAAATTATACAGGGATCACAACATCCTGGTCGCTTCCAGAACACAGGATTCACTAACCGGTTTACCTGTAAGACACATTGCCTTTGATGCAACAACGGATTCCCTGGATCCGGCGGAACTGCCCGACCAGTTGCACGGTTTTGTCTATTGCCCCGGGAGTATTCATTTAAAGCCCTTTGAAATGATTCCCCAGGAGGTTTTAGAAGAAGATATGCACCTGAATTTTTTCAGCATGACCCGGGTCCTCCGGACTATATTGCCAAAATTGACGGGGGAGTCAAGTGTCGTACTTTTCAGTACTGTGGCCGTTGGTAAAGGGATGCCTTATCACACAAGCGTGGCAGCGGCAAAGGGAGCCATAGAAGGATTTGCCAGGGCACTGGCGGCAGAGGTAGCACCGAAAATCAGGATAAATGTCCTAGCGCCCTCCCTCGTAGATACCTCCCTGGCGAAACGGCTCCTGAATAACGATAAGAAAAGGGA
>DATGCB010000225.1:0-8218 GCA_035312365.1 Eudoraea sp.
AGATCATCCCCAATTTTGGCTGGCGGGCGATGTTTCAGTTTGCGGGTATTGCCACCCTTGTTACCATTCCACTGATCCTCTTTTTTATGGTCGAATCCCTGGATTTTTTAGTTAAAAGGAGACCTGCAAATGCATTGCAGAAAGTAAATCGGATTCTGGCCCGAATGAGAATCGAAGAATTGAATGTGTTGCCCCTACTGGAAAGAATCGGAAAGCCGGGATCGGTAACGACCTTGTTCAGGGGAGAACTAAAGAAGCAGACCATCATGATCTGGATTTCATTCTTTATGGCCTTTGCAACTTTGTATTTTTTGTTGAGTTGGATTCCCAAACTAACGACAGAAGCAGGGCTGTCCGAACGATTGGGAATATATTCCGGAACGGTATTCAATGTAGGTTCGTTTATAGGGGCATTCACTGCCGGCAGTTTGGCGATTAGATTTGGCCTTAAAAGAATGATATTGATTTTTATGATTTTGGCTACTTTCTTTATGTCTGTTTTTGGATTTTTCTCCGGTTCTTCAGGGGTGCTCATCATGTTTGGTCTCGTCGGATTTGGAATGCAGGGTGGGTTTAATGCCTTATATCCGGTGGCCGCAAGATTATATCCTCCCGAAATCAGGACCACCGGGGTAGGATGGTGTATTGGCGCTGGCCGGCTGGGAGCAGTGATAGGGCCTATAGCGGCAGGCTATCTTATCGGAGCCGGAGTATCTATAGGAATGAATTTTATCATTTTTGCCGTACCATGCCTTGTATCGGGTATTGTAGTATATTTAATAAAATCTGATAACCTAAGTTAAACAATGAGCAGCACAATTTGGGATATAGCCCATTTGGGCCATGTGGAGATGTTCACCCCGAAACTGGAAGAAAGCACCAGGTTCTTTACGGAGATTCTGGGCATGTATATTTCCGCAGAAACAGCAAATTCGGTTTACCTCCGTGCATATGATGACTATGAACACCATACGCTTAAACTCACCGCACATGTCCATGCGGGGATAGGGCACTATGCGTGGCGCGTGAGAAGTGATGAAATCCTGCAGGAAAAAGCAGGGCAAATTGCTGCCACCCCCAACGCAATTGGTTGGACGGAGGGTGATTTAGGCCATGGGAAATCGTATCAGTTCAGGATGCCGAGCGGTCATTTAACGGAAATTTACTTTGATACTGAAAAATACCAGGCTGAAGGTGATGCCAGATCTGCACTGAAGAATACGGCATCTAAATTCCCGGCCAGAGGGATGAATGTGCGTCGCCTGGATCACATTAATTTATTAGCGCAGGACGTGGGCACCTTTCAGGAATTTCAATTGTATCATGTTGGGGGTCGCATAACTGAAACGATTCGAAAAGATGATGGCGAAGTAGTAGGCGCATGGTTCTCTGTAAATTCAAAATCGTACGATTTGGCCATTACCCAGGACCACGTGCCCGATATGCAAAACAGGTTACATCATGTCACCTATGCCGTTAATAGCCGTGAAGAAGTACTGCTTGCCGCCGATATTGCCCTGGAGAACGGGATCCATATAGAAACCGGCCCCCATAAACATGCCATACAGCAAACTTTCTTTTTGTACCTCTACGAACCGGGGGGTAACCGTGTTGAAATTGCAAACTCGACGGCCCGATTGGTACTGGACCCCGATTACAAAACGATCTTTTGGAGTCTTAAAGAACGCAAAAAGGGACAGGCCTGGGGTTTGCAGACGGTTCCCAGTTTTCACACCCATGGAACTCCCAGACCTGAAGATTTAATCTAAGAATAATTTGAAATGAAAGCAAATAAACTATTAGTGGTGGGCGCCCATGCCGCAGATTTTGTATGGAGGGCCGGGGGGACTATCGCAAAAACCACGGCACAGGGGGGAGAGGTGCTGAACCTGGCGCTTTCCTATGGAGAACGGGGTGAATCCGGGGTGTTGTGGAAAGAAGACCCTAAGCGTTCTGTGGACGAGGTAAAAGAATTGAGGAGGCAAATGTCACAGGAAGCTTCCGGAATTTTAGGCTGCGAATACCGGTGTCTGGATTGGGGTGATTACCCTATGGTCATAAATGACGACCGGATCCAACAACTGGCAGACATAATCCGTGATTTTGCGCCAAACGTTATCCTCACCCACACGGAAAGAGATCCGTTTAACCCGGACCACCCCATGGCCTTTCAGGCGGTGGAAAAAGCACGCTTGTTGTCTGCAGGGGCGGGTGTAGCCGCAGCTTTTGGGACCATTAATCCACCTGTCTGGTATTCTTTTGAACCCCACCAACCTGAGCTTTCAGGCTTTGTGCCGAATACCTTTGTGGATATCACTTCGGTTTTTGAGAAGAAAATGGCGGCAATGGACTGTATGCGTGCCCAGGAATACCTTCAAAATTATTATAAGGAATTAGGGGCAAGAAGGGGAAATCACGCCAGAAGGATCTCGGGTAAAAAGGATGTCAGGTTTGCGGAGGCCTTTCAATGTGTGGTTCCGGTAGTCCTGGATAGTATTATTCCCGATGTTCATTTTAGTTAACGAGATATATGGCCACCAAAGTACAATTAGATGCCTTATCCAAATTTGGAACCGCTACCATTCATGAAGCCCTGGGAAAAATGGGTAACCTTCCGTACCAAATTAAGCCCCTGAATAAAAAAATGCGGGTCTGCGGGCCGGCATACCCCGTGCAATGCAAGCAATATTCCAATATAAACCTGCATCGCGCCTATGCCCATGCCAGACCGGGAGATGTTATCATTGCTGATTGTTCCGGTGCCTACGACGCGGGATACTGGGGTGATCTGTTGACCACCGGGGCGATGAAACATGGGATCTCCGGATTGGTAATAGATGGTTGTGTACGGGATGGAGATGAAATTGAGGTGCTGGGATTTCCCGTATTTTGTCGCGGACTGGCCATACGGGGAACCGGTAAGGAGCCCGACGGATGTTTAAATAAACCCATTACCATTGGTGACATACAGGTGCTCCCCGGGGATATTGTAGTAGGTGACAGGGATGGGGTGGTTATCGTTCCAAAAAACAGCCTGGAGGAAGCCATTGAAAAATCCCGGGCGCGAGAAGCCAGAGAAACTTCTGTAAGGGAACGTTTGAACGCCGGTGAATCATCCTTAAAAATTTACGGTTGGGACAAAAAATTCGGGGACTAATATCATTCTATGGAAATCATCAAAACGCAAATTGGTATCATAGGAGCAGGGCCGGCCGGACTCCTTCTTGGACAAATGCTGTACAACCGGGGGATTGATTCGGTCATCCTGGAAAGTAGGGACAGGAACTATGTCAGAGCCCGGTTACGGGCAGGAGTCCAGGAAAATGAGACCATGAATATTTTTATCGAAGAAGGTGTCGGTGAAAAGTTAAGGCAGGAACGCGTAATTCACAGGGGAATGTACCTTCATAGCAATAATGAAAGACATTATATTAATTGTGAGGAATTAACAGGTGGTAAAATCGTCGGGGCTTATGGACAACGGAATATTACCTGTGACATGATCGATATCAGGGAAGCACATGGACTCCCGCTTTATTTTGAGGCAAAAGCTGAAAAAATTGACCATATTAAACAAAAACAATTGGAAATTGGTTTTACCCATCAGGGGCAGCAGAAAAGAGTGCAATGCGATTTTGTGGCAGGATGTGATGGCTTTCACGGTATCAGCCGGAATCATATTCCCAAAAAGACGGTCAAAATATTCGAAAAAAATTACCCCTATGCCTGGTTTGGTATTCTTGCAGAGGCCCCTCCTGCCAGCCACGAGAACATTTATGCCCATTCCGAATTCGGATTTGCCCTGCAAAGCATGAGAGGGACCAATAGGAGCCGGCTGTATCTTCAGGTTCCGGAGGATGAAGACATACATCGCTGGTCGGACAGGGAATTTTTTGATGAATTTGAACGTCGTATAGGAGCCGGCTATGTGGTAAACAGAGGAGATATTATCGATAAAAGCCTGGCACATATGCGAGGTTTTGTGTGTGAAACGATGAGGTATGGGAATATGTTCCTGGCTGGTGATGCGGCTCATATTGTACCTCCAACCGGGGCAAAAGGTATGAATTTGGCAGTGGCAGATGTAAAAGTCCTGGGGGAGGGTCTAAAGTTGCACTATGACAAAAATGACGATTATTTGCTTGATCACTATACAGAAATTTGCCTTCAAAGAGTTTGGAAGGTGGAACGTTTCTCCTGGTGGTTTACGACAACCACACATACCTTTCCAAACCAGTCGGCATTCGACTACAAAATGCAGGCGGCTACCCTGCGCTACATCATTGATTCAGAAGTGGGTTCACATTCAGTGGCAGAAAATTATGTTGGCTTACCCTTTGAAAATAAGTTTTTAGATTATATTATAGGATGATTGACAGGATCCCCTACATGCAGATTCGCGGAGGAAGTTCTAAAGGGATCTATTTCAGGGCCGAAGACCTGCCGGCCGACGAAACAGAAAGGGACAGACTCATTTTAGCGGCAATGGAAGGTGCCGGCCCCGGGGACTTACGTCAAATAGATGGACTTGGCGGAGCCACTTCATTAACCTCCAAGGTAGCCGTTGTAAGCCCGTCCAATACCGGGGACGCCGATCTGGACTATCTTTTTTTGCAGGTTGTTCTTGGCGAAAGCCGGCTGTCTGCCTCACAGAACTGTGGAAATATCCTGGCAGGAGTCTTGCCTTTTGCTATTGAAAGTGGGATGTTACATGCTGATAGCCCCATTACAGTTTCAACCATAAAAATGCTGAACAGCACTAGTTATTGCGAAGTAACCTTGCAAACGCCTGACGGGCAAATTGCCACGGAAGGGGATACCAAAGTTGACGGAGTCCCTGGAACTGGGGCGCCCGTTATTTGTAATTATCTGGATACCACCGGCGCAAACACAGGAAATTTACTGCCAACGGGAAATTTGATCGATATGGTTGACGGAATTGAAATGACCTGCATTGACAATGGCATACCTGTGGTTCACATCAGGGCTGCCGATTTAAATATCACCGGGTATGAAAGCAGGGAGGAACTCGACCAAAATGAGGAATTAAAGACGCAACTTGAAGCCATCCGATTGCGGCTGGGCCCTTTAATGAAATTAGGGGATGTTTCAGGAAAAACCGTTCCAAAAATGTGTTTGTTATCTGAAGCAAAACAGGGAGGATTGGTAAATACAAGATCATTTATTCCACACAGCTGCCACGCTGCAATTGGTGTCTTAGCTGCGTTTTCAACTGCCGCTGCCTGTATATTAAAAGGTTCTGTGGCAGAACGTATCGCGAGCCATCCAATAACGTTAGATAAATTATCCCTGGAACATCCCACCGGAGAATTCTCGGTAAGCCTTGAGGTGGAAGGAAGCGGTAAAAACCTGAGGATCATTAAATCAGGAGCCATAAGAACAGCCCGCATAATCAGTAAAGGTGAGGTTTTCATACCTTAGTGGGCTTTAAACCTAACCATCTACCACTAAAAATTGACCAGTTTTGCCTGAAAGCATATCCGGTGTACATTCCAATTCAGCCTTAAAAAGAGCCTTGCTATTTATGGTTTTCAGCACGGCATCATTTGTGCTGATGAATGCCTTTTTAAAATACCTGAACCGTATTCCAACATTTGAACTGGTGTTTTTCAGGTCATTGGGTTCCTTAGTTTTAGCCACTATATTTCTCTTGAGACACAAGATCAACATCCTGGGAAATCACCGTAAACTATTGATTCTAAGGGCATTTTTAGGACTTAGCTCCATGAGTTTATTCTTTATGTCCATAAAATACCTCCCCATTGGGACAGCCGTATCATTGCGCTACCTGGCCCCGATATTTGCCGCCCTTTTTGCCGTCGTATTGCTGAAAGAGAAACTAAAACACATCCAATGGGTGTTTTTTGTAATCGCATTTTTGGGTGTTTTGATCTTGAGGGGGTTTGATGTAACTATGAATACCACGGGCCTGGTTCTGGTTTTGGTTGCATCGGTTCTAAGCGGATTGGTGTTCGTAGTTATCAGAAAAATCGGGAAAGGGGAACATCCCCTGGTCATAGTTAATTATTTTATGTTTATGGGCACTATTCTCGGCGGACTTTTGGCGATAAATGTTTGGAAACAACCACAGGGGATAGAATGGTTATTTTTACTTTTTTTGGGTGTTTTCGGATATTTCGGGCAGCTTTATATGACAAAAGCCTTTCAAATGGCAAAAACCAATTTAGTGGCTCCATTAAAATATATTGAAGTCATATTTACGATATGCGTGGGTATATTGTGGTTCGGTGAAACCTATACCTTCTGGAGCATTCTGGGCTTGTCTCTAATTATAGCTGCTTTGGTGTTGAATACCCTGGTCAGTAACAAACATTGAATAGAATACCCGGGGCCGGTCCGGAAAACAGTTGTAAATCTCCCCAACCACCTTACGGCGAACGTAATGCGCAAATTGTACGCCGAATCCTTTAAAAACGAAAGCAGATTTGCCTGTGTCGCAACAGAAATGTCTGAATAATTGAGTCTTTTAGAAGGGCCACGTAATCGGCAATGTACTGTAGTTCTTTTTCCAGCCTTACTTTTCCGTATCGCTTTCAGTCACCCTATAATACATCATATCCGACAATTTTAATGGGGCATTTGGTGCCTTGTCAGATTTCGTTAATGTCAACCCATAGATACTGTTGGGGGTATTGAACCAACCATGGAGGTCAATGCCGGCCGAACTGCGGCAAAAACGGATTAGTGTGTCCCGTAACGCAGTACAAATGGTCCTTATTAACCGGCACGGGATGTACGATCAGGATAGGGCAGGGTGCTGATTCAGGGTATGAAACCAAAGATATCTTCAGGTGCTTGCTTCGGGTCAATGGATCATTGCCATCTTATTTATAGCGGTGTAGCAGCACAAATCCTGCTTTTAACTGCCCCATTTGCCATTTTACTCAAAATCCAGGTACAGATCAAAAAAGGGCAGTACCTGTTGCGGAATACGTCCTTCCCGGGTATAGATATCACTTACATGGGTACCGATATATTCTTCCGCAAAATGATTCACGCCTACATTTTCCAGCCGTTGGCTGAACATTTTACACTGGATGGTAAACCGGTCTCCTGCATTGCGCCCCCAATCCAGTTTAATTGCCCGCAGTTGTTTCAGGTTATCGATATACCTGTCTATCATATGTGTGGGCATATTTTCCTGCCATTTGCCAAGGATCTCCTGGTCTACTTTTAATTCACCATTGATATACTCAAAAGGAACATCACAATAAAAAGGTGGCTTGTTTGGATTTGGGGACCAGGACCTGCCGAAGGCCATGATCACCTTACCAAAGTAGGTTTTAGACAGTTCATCAATGGATTTTAGTGATGAAAATTCCTTGTAGGTTGGGCTGTTAGGACCGTATTCCCTCACGATCGTCAATGCCCCCGGACTAATGGCATACACGGACTCAAAAATATCAGGATGCTTCATGGCAATTTTAAGGGCTCCATAACCACCCATACTATGACCTGTAATACCCCGGCTGCCTTTTTTTGCGAGCGTCCTGTAATTCGTATCCAGGTAGGCGACCAAATCATACGCGGTAAAATCCTCCCAATTGCCAAATACCCCGGAATTGCTGTAAAAACTGCCGTCATAGGTAGTTTTCTGATCCGGGATTACCAGTATAAAGGGCGCTATTTTTTCTTCGTGGATGGCGTAATCCAATAACGGTTTCATCGCATCCATTAAATGGTCATCGTTTAAAAAGCCGTGCAAAAAGTATATTACCGGAAAGCGCCGGTCCGAGGCGTCATAGTAGGGTGGCAGGTAGACCGATACCGATCTTTTGGGATTTTCCCCGAATTTGTTTTCCAGGTGCCGGGAATACAGGGAATCCTTTACCACCGTACCGGTCGTCATTTCCTGGGCATGCAGTATCAGTATCTGGCAGGCAGCCATCAGGAAGCATAAAATATTTTTCATGGTCTAAAGTATTTAAATGGGCATTTGAAGCAGATAGGCCCCGAGTGTCTTTCCGTGCTTGTCTAAGGCCGTCGATGAGGTAACCCCGCCCCCCAGGGCGTCGTACAGCACAAAATTCAGTGCACCGAGTTGTGGCAATTCATACCGGAGGATCTCTCCTTGAACCTGCTCGCCATACCATCGCTTCAGCGCCTGTGATGTTACTTTTTCTTTGAGAAGATCATAGTCTTTCAAATGATAGGCGATCACCGAGATATTACTGAT
>DATGCB010000226.1:0-3018 GCA_035312365.1 Eudoraea sp.
TATAATGTCATTATACGCAGATCTTTTCTGACGGTAGTAAATAATTCTTTCATCATCAAATCCGGAACCCATAGTTATTCTATCGCAGGCATAATGTCCCAATTCGCCCGGAAGCTCAAAGACCGGTTGAATCTGATACGATGGTGAGCCGGAAAGGGAATACCTTTTCCGTTTTTCCTGTAGAAATCATATATGGTTTCCGACTGCGTATCAATACGAAAATGAAACCGGAACCAAGCAGATGATCGCCCCTTCTTTCTTGTTGAAAAGAGTCATTACCCCCATAAATTGACCCCTGATATTCTTAAAATTCAGAGGTCAGTCAAATTTTAACAAAAAAAACGTAAAAATTCATTCTGCCCCTAAAAGCATCATTAAATACTGTATATCAATGATTTACGGCAGACAGCCCTCTCCTGTTTACGAGGTACAAATGTTAAATATTGCTTAAAATAGTACTGTTTATAACATAGTACTGTAACAAAAAAGATACTCCGGCGTCTATTTAGTGTAAGTCGTTTAAATCAACAGTCATGAGAACCATAATTTACCCAAAGAATGATCTAAAAAAGTACCTGGTAATAGGATTTGGCTGGAATCATTTAAACAATCAGAACAGAAAAAAAAACATTACAGCTATTTAATAACAATTTAAAACTATAATAATGAGACATTTTATCAGCCCAACGCCCACAGAGTCAAGAAGGTTTTCATTCTTCTCTAACTTTAAAAACAGCAAACGAGTTCGCTGGTCGGAAGTAAGACATTACGTGAACTAAGGCCTTAATAAGAGGACAAATAAATTAACAACAACATAAAACCTAAAAACAATGAAATATTTTATCAGCCCAACGCCCACAGAGTCAAGGAGGTTTTCTTTCTTCTCTAACTTTAAGAACAGCAAAAGAGTTCGCTGGTCAGAAGCAAGACATTATGTGATCTAATACCAGAAAGGAAGGGATAACAAAGATTAATAACAATATAAAACAAAAAAATGAGACATTTTATCAACCCGACACCAACAGAGTCAAGAAGATTTTCATTCTTCTCCAACTTTAAGAACAGCAAAAGAGTTCGTTGGACAGAGTCAAGAAACTACGTGTACTAAACTCCACCCCCCGTAACGATCCGTACACGTGTACCCCAAAGAGGCAATTTAATTGCCTCTTTTTTATGTGATCCACCGGCCCATTCGCCGGCGCCATTCTTCCAGGGCTTAACCGGCTATCGGGGTATCGACAAAAAAACCCCTGGTCTCCGGGGAAACGAGGGGTTCGGTTGCCATAATTTCCTTGCTTAATCCTTCATAGAAACATCTTCTGTGGCTCCATTGGGATAAATTATCGTTGCAATGTCTTCGCAACTTCCTTCACCGAAATCAACGGAAACTTCGAGGCCATTCTTGTTAACCGCTAAAATTCCATCGGTAAGGTACCCGCAGCTCAGATTGCCTTCAAGGGTTTCGGTAACATCCACCGAATATGTATTGCCATTGGCCTGCAGTGTCCACTCACCCGCAAGGGAAAAGGTGCTGGTTTCCAGGGTTTCCCCGATGTTAAAGCCAAAAGTTTTGGTTCCGTTTTCAGTTATAGTGGAATCATCCCCCATCGTGGCAGTCATGTCACTGGTGACGGAAAAGGAGTAAGAGCCTTCTGTTTCATTCCCTGAAAAACTATAGGTCCTTGTACCGTTCAGTGCAACATCACCAACATAAAAGCCTTCAAAATTAGCCGTAAAACTGGCGGTCTGGCCTTCGGCTGCGTAGGTTACAGTCAGGGTGCCATTTACATTATCGGTGCCGTTGAGGACGCAATTTTCGAAAACCACAATAAAACCGTTTTCCGTGTAATCAGAGGTATAGCAGTCGTTTGGTTCTTTTGCGCTGCTGCCATCATTCATGTATATTTCAGCCAGTACAGTGTCCACCGAACTTGCGGCCCCATCTGTTTCAAGGATGGTTTTTAATTCTGACTGTGTAAGTTGGTCCTCTTCCTTTGGAGTGTCGCTGTCCTTACTGCAACTGTACGTAAAAAACATGGCCACACTCACAAGTGAAAGGCCTTTAATAAGATGAATTAATTTGTTCATAATAAGATTTTATTGGGTTAACTTACTATGAACGTGTGGATTTAAGGAATATTACATGGCAAAAGGACCAATTCGGCCAAATGCATCCCGAGGTTCATTGCGTTATTTGTCTGGTTTTTTTCTTGTAAATGGTACAAACCGCACTGCCATCATGTCTTTTTTCTTTATTTTTCCCTTCTTTTTAACCAGCTGCACCAATTGACGGACACTCCTGTGTGCTCCAACCGGAATGATCATCCGGCCACCATCTGCGAGTTGATCGATCAGGGGTTGAGGAATCTCCTCCGCCCCGGCAGTTACTATAATCGCATCAAAAGGCCCTTTTTCCACCCATCCGTGATAACCATCGCCAATCCTCACCACAACATTATCATATCCCAGCCTTTTAAGGCGTTGGCCAGCTTGAAGTCCCAGTTTTTCCACAATTTCAATCGTGTAGACCGAATCCACGATTTCTGCCAATATAGCCGCCTGATACCCCGAGCCCGTTCCTATTTCCAGCACTCTGCTATCCGGTTTCAGCCTTAAAGACTGCGTCATAAAAGCCACAATATAAGGTTGTGAAATGGTCTGGCCTTCACCAATGGCCAGGGCGCCATCGGAATAGGCACGCGACTTAACATCCTCAGGGACAAATTCGTGCCTTGGGACCTTCTCCATGGCAGACAGCGTAGCCCGGTCATAGATGTCTCTGGCTATCAATTGGTCATCTACCATACTGGTTCTTAAAGTATTATAATCTATTTGGCCGAAACAGGCAACACCCAGGAAACCGATAATTATGGTTGTTCGGATATGGTGTAAAAGGCAATGCATGCAAACATATACTTTCTGTTTCCGTGACCGTTCATTCTCCGGAAATTCTCCGGGGATCTCACTTGCTCCGGTATACAGGATTTATTTCAATACCTGCTCTGCGGAGCTGAGATA
>DATGCB010000227.1:0-3878 GCA_035312365.1 Eudoraea sp.
ATACATTGTGCTGCTTTGCAATTTCGCTCATAAGAACGGCCCAACCTTCAAAAAAACCATCTTTTATATAAGGTTTGGCGAGGTGATCAATCACAAATTTCTGGTGAGGGAATTGCTTTACAAATTCAAGCGCTGCCCCCAATTGATGTGGAAAGATCAGGATGTCATAAGTGTGTTCGTATTGCTCCAGCAAAGCGATGCCCCTTAAAAAATCAGGTCGCATAAGGAAATTGTGGTCCGGTTCTCCCTGTACAATATGCCGCCATCCCTTTAATTTGCTTTTGGAACTGTATTTTTCAAGGACATCTCCCACTTTTTCATCCCGAAAATCGGCCCACCCGACAACGCCTTTGATCGTATCGTTTTTTCCGGCGAGGTCTAATAAAAAATCAGTCTCAGCCAGTGTCTGGTCGGCCTGTACCGCCACAGACCCTTCAACCCCATGTTCCGCATATTCCCTCTTCAAATCTTCCGGCGTAAAATCGCGCCGGATAACTGCCATGCGATCATCAATCCAGCTGTGTTTTACAGGCTCATAGATCCAAAAATGCTGATGGGAGTCAATGATCATAGGTAAATACGGTTTAGGACCTTTTATTCATTTGAATGTTTTTAAACATAAGGAATCGTGCTCTTGGACCTTCTATCAAATTAGCGCTACGGATTCCTTTTTTTCTTTTATTAAAGTGATATCCCCCTCTTCCACGGTATAAAATCTTCTTGCCCCAGCCGGACAGCGGCAGGTGTAATTTCCCCACTGGCCACGTCTATAATGTATTCAAGTAGCTCTTCGCCCTTACTTTCAATGCTGTCTTCACCGGTAATGATACTACCGGTGTTAAAATCGATAATATCTTTCATGCGTTCACTCAGCACATTGTTACTGCTTATTTTTATTACGGGGGCAACAGGATTTCCTGTGGGCGTTCCCAGGCCGGTCGTAAAGGCAATGATATTGCAACCGGAACCGGCCAGTCCCGTGGTACTTTCAACATCATTCCCCGGGGTACACAGGAGATTCAACCCCTTTTTTGTCGTTTTTTCCGTATAGTCGAGTACATCGGTTACCAAGGATGTGCCCCCTTTTTTAGCGGCTCCGGCCGACTTAATGGCGTCTGTGATGAGGCCGTCCTTGATATTGCCCGGGGAAGGATTATTGGCAAAGGCAGAACCCAGTGCAACGGCGCGGGTGGAATAAGTATCCATAATACGGGCAAATTTCTCTGCATCGGCTTCAGAGGTACAACGATTGATCAATTCCTGTTCAACGCCGTTGAGTTCAGGGAATTCGGATAAAATGGTGGTTCCCCCGAGGGCTACCAGCAAATCCGATGCATGGCCCAGTGCCGGATTGGCCGAGATACCGGAGAAGCCATCTGAACCCCCGCATTCCAGCCCCAGTACCAAATGACTTAAGGGAGCAGGTCTACGTTCTATTTTGTCTGCTTCGATCAAGCCTAAAAAGGTTTTTTTTACGGCTTCCTCAATAAAATGACGTTCGCTTTTACTTTTTTGTTGTTCCAGTATATACAGGGGTTTGGAAAAATTAGGGTCCCGTTTTCTAATACCTTCCTCCAGGATTTTCACCTCTGCATTCTGGCACCCCAAACTCAGCACCGTGGCCCCGGCCACATTCGAATTTGTAATATATCCTGCGAATAAATTGCACAAGGTTTCAGAATCAAGCCTAAAACCACCGCAACCTCCTTCATGGGTTAAAAATTTAATGCCGTCCACATTGGGGAATGTCCTGTTCTCTTTAATATCCTCCGGGCTTTGGATGATTTTTGAATTCAGGAGTTCATCGGTTGAAGCCCCATTTTTATAATGTGCCACAAGGGCATCGGTGTCGACCACAAAATCCGTGGTAGTATGATAACCCAGCGAATTGAGCAGGGCTGATTTGAGCACTTCCACATTTCTGTTCTCGCAAAAAACCATTGGAATGATCAGCCAGTTGTTGGCTGTGCCTACACTGCCATCTTCCCTGTGATATCCATTGAATGAGCGGTTTTTCCATTTGCTTACATCCGGGGCCTGCCATTGCGATTTTTCTTTCCTCAGGCCATATTTGGCGGAGGCGTGCACCACATTTTCAGTGGTAATGGCTTCCCCTTTGGCTATTGGCACGGTAGCCTTGCCCACCAGGGTGCCGTACATAATGATCTCATCTCCCAAAGCCATGTCCCCCACCACAAATTTATGTTTAGCCGGCACAGCGGTTGTCAGGGGAAAGGTATCTTTACCATTATGCACTGGGGTTCCGGCGGGCAGATCCTGTAATGCCACTAAAACATTATCCTGGGCATGTAATTTCAGAAAGGGGGTCTTCATTGCTAAATTTTATTTTAAAGTAAGACATCTGCTTTTGAAAAGCTAAAAACTAACCGTTGCTTTAATAACTCCATTCACAGGATCGAGCCAGCCATCAAAATGGGTGATCATATCCTTATAATTCACATCATGGGTAATAAAGGAGTCTACAGGAAAATCCTTTTTTTCCAGGATGCTGATTACCTGTTCAAAATCTTCTAAGGTAGCATTTCTGCTGCACAATACGGTGGTTTCTCTGGCGTGTATTGCGGGATGATTAAAAACCAATGAACCATTATACAGGCCAACTAATATATACCTTCCTCCATATGCCATATAATCGGGGCCGGATTCCAGTGCCTTTTTGTTACCCGTCGCATCGAAAACAGCTGTAGCCATGTCACCTCCGGTGATACCATGTACCGTATTCACGGCATCCTCATTAGCCATCACGACGTAATTTACACCTATTTTGTCTTTGGCATAATCTAATCGTAATTGGTGTACATCTATGGCAATTACCTTTATCCCGGCGATCTGGGCCAGTTTCATAATTCCGATACCAATAGGACCGCATCCAATAACCACAATGGTCTCCCCGGATTGTAATAAAGCTCTTCGTATGGCATGGGCCCCGATAGCCAGAGGTTCCACAATTGCCATTTCCTTATAAGTTAGGTTTTTGGCAGGAATCAACAGATCAACCGGTACGGTGATCTTTTCTTGCATGCCCCCGTCTGTATGTATTCCCAGTACCTTCAGGCTGGTGCAACAATTGGTCTTTCCACTTCTGCATGCAATACACTTATTACAGCTGATATAGGGCATGATCACCACATTATCCCCGGCCCTGATCCCCTGACTATTGGAATCGATTTCAACGACCTCAGCGGCCAGTTCATGTCCCAATATCCTCGGGTAGGTGAAAAATGCCTGGTTCCCCGAATAGGCATGCAGGTCGGTTCCGCAGATGCCCACCTTTTTCACGTTCAGTAAGGCTTCCCTGCCATTTCTTACAGGTTCCTCCTTTTCTTTCAATTTGAAAATGCCGGGTTTCTCACAAACTAAATAATTCATGCTTTTAAAACTATTTCATTCTATGGACTCTTAGCGGGTGGTATAGCCTGGATGACCTGAAAGCATTTTATCAACCTTCTAATGTACGACTTTGAAAAAGCGTACCAAAATTAAGATGATGCGTTTTGGAAATCAAGGCGAAACAGGATTTTTACCTCGCTGTTCTCATGTATCCTGAAAATGTAAAATCTTAAACCCGATGGCAATATAAGGATTCGTGAGGCATTTTTTAATTTTTATAGAGCAGGTAAATCACGATCTTACTTTTTTGTACGGATAGCGGTCCTTTCTTAAAAAACGCTTAGATTTAAGTATAATTTTAACTGCTTTTAACCAGCAATACAATGCCCATTGATTGCCGTGCTGCCATAGCGACAGGAACCGGAGATTTCCTGATTGATACCATAACGGTTAATCAACCACGGGAAAATGAAGTGTTGGTTGCAATAAAAGCAGCCGGGATCTGTCATACGGATCTCGATTCTCTG
>DATGCB010000228.1:0-8272 GCA_035312365.1 Eudoraea sp.
TTCAAACGGAGAGGAAGCTGCCTCCCAGGATGAAACCAAGGAAGGGGATAATGTAGAGGACGTGGATTTTGAGGAAGTGAAGTAATCCACTCCCTGAACCCAAAGTACGACGAAAGACCCGTCTGGTTGTGTCAACCAGACGGGTCTTAACAATTTAGGCACGCAATTTGTTTTAGGTTGTTCCGTTATACTCTAATTTTGCACACATGAAGAAAAGCTACACCCTGACCATTTTTCTCAACTTTTTCTCAGCAGTTTTATTTCTGCTGCCGGCCTCGCTGTTTTCTCAGCAACCAAAGGTATTTACCATAGAGGACTTTGAACTGAGCGGAATGGTAAAGTCATGCCTGGTGATCACAGATTATGGCAGGGAAGAGTTCGAGTTCAATATGGATGGATATTTAACCAAATTGGTGACCAGGTATAACGAGGACGATTATGATGTTACCTATTACAAATACCAGGGTAGTGATCTGGCAGAACGAAGATTTGAGACGTACAGAGACGGCACATTTGATAAGAATACCTCCATTGCACATGTATATCAGACAGATACCCTCGGGCCAAAAAAAATAACCGAAAAGATACTGTCCTATAACGAAATATTTTTGGAAAAATATGAATATCAATTCGATGTTGATGGCCAGTTGGTTAAAATAATCCGGACAAATGATGAAGGCCTGGATGAGACCACGGTTATGTACACGAATTACCAGGAGGAAAACACGGTCACTTACTATTTAAACGGGGTTATGCAAAAATCCATCAGAAGATCCGCCAGGAAGCAAAAAAACGGTTCCAGCAGGGAAATAGAACTCACAAAGAATTTTTTGGAAGGGGAGCCGGTTACCGCCATAGAAAGAATCTACGGTACGACAGGTCATTTAATTTCCGAGCAGCATTTTGAATATGACACTGCTGCTAATTCCTTTGTGCCTGCTGAGAAGAACAACTATGAATACGATGATAAGGGCAGGCTGGTAGCTCAAAAAACAAAGCTGGGTCCCATGGAAAAGAAGAAGGCCTATATTTATCAGTTTGATAATGAGGAAACCGGCAACTGGATCAAAAAGATCGTGACACCCGAAAATACATATACCACCCGGAGGATTCAGTACTACGACATTGCCGATGAGGTAGAAGAACAATAATCAGCGGAGTAATTCATGCAGTTACCGGGGATTCAGCGTGCACCGGACCCGAATTGTTCCCGGGGGTTTTACGAATGCTTTATTCAGCCATTCACGTCTGCTAAGGGTGTTTTTCCCATACGCTCACCATACCAGCATTAATGGCACCTGATCATTGTTCATTGATCTATGAACGGTCTATTGCTTTGCCACCCATTCCTCTTTGAGGATTCCATAGCAGCAGGTATTCCTTTTATACCCGTCGAGGAGAAAGACATTTTTTCTAAGGATTCCTTCCAGGACCGCTCCCAGTTTTTCCACCGCCTTTCTTGAACGGATATTGCGTTCATCGATTCTGAATTCAACTTTTTCAAACCCCATGGCCCCAAAGGCGTGATTGAGCATAATAAATTTAACCTGCTCGTTCAGCCCTGTGCCCTGAAATTCCCTTCCGATCCAGGTGGCCCCGATATGCACTACTTTGTTTCCCCTGTCAATATACATATATCGGGTACATCCTGCATATTGCCCGCTCGCTTTGTCAAATATAATGTAGGGGACGGACTGCTGACTTTGCTGTTGTTCCAGGGCAGTTTCCACATATTTTTGGAGTGCCTCTGGCGTTTCAATGTCAGCAGGCGAATATTGAACAAGTTTGTGCTCGGACGCTACAGGGTTGAGGTGGTGAAAATTTTCAAGGCTAAGCGGTAATAGCTTTACCCGGTCATTTTCAAGAATGTCAACAGGGACTTTCATATCAAAGAATTAATCAGTTCCATTTTTACTTCATGTCCCCCCGGAAACATTATGTACGTTGCCTTCTCCCCGAAAAGTAAAGAAATTTTATGCCGTTCCTTAACTAATCTTTCCCGGGTCAGGTATTCGTCTGAATCACCTACAATAATGGTCACTTTGCCTTCCTGCGGGATAAAATCAAAATCGTTGCGGGTAAGTTCGGGTGGGATTCCCCCTGCATACAACACCAGATGATCGCAGGCTATTTTGCGCAATGCCACCCATCGCATGGCAATGGATACGCCTTGTGAAAAGCCAAACACGAATATCTTACAATGTTCCGGGACATTTTCGGCCAATAGAATCCCGTCCATATAGTTTAGGATGTTTTCGGTACCTGCCTCCGTGTTGTCCTTCGTCAGCCAACTTGCACCAACGTGATTGTATGCGCCATTCAGATAATATTTTGAGGGCGCCTGTGGTGCTACAATATAGTTATCATCGGGGGGAAGTTCCCTGAAGTACTTCAGGAAGTACCGGCTTAAAAAACCAATACCGTGAAAGACGAACCATACATTTTTTGTCCGTTGAGTCAGGTCATTCAATGTCGAATATGAGTTGGTTGCACGATAACTAACCTTTTTTTCCCTTGCGATCATGGTTCAAAAATAGCAGAATAATTCCAGTTGCCTGTGAATGCTTAATTTTGCCAAAAAATAAGATCGATGAACGACTACAAAGAAAAAATATTAAAAGTCTGTAATGAAATCCGAAAGGGGACACTTATGGAGACCCTGGAGATGGAGTATACGGATGTTGGTGAAAATTACCTGGTGGCTAAGATGCCGGTAACATCCAAAGTGTACCAACCCGACGGAGTATTGCATGGCGGTGCCACAGCAGCCCTGGCAGAAAGTGTTGCCAGTGCGGCTTCCTACGTTTTTCTGGATGGTCAGAAGTTTTTTGTCAGAGGGATCGAACTATCTGCGAACCATGTAAAGAGCATCAGGGAAGGCGAAGTGTTTGCCAGGGCGACCCTGCTTCATAAAGGGAGAACTACGCAACTTTGGGAGATCAGGGTCACCGATAAAGATGACAATCTGGTTTCTTTTTGCAAGCTTACGACAATCGCCTTACCTAAAACTTAAGATGCTGACCACCCTTTTAAAAAATGCCGGGCAGCAGTACCATAATCGGCTGCCTTTTGTGCTCTACCGGAAAGCAGGGACGGAAACCCTGCATGGCATTTTTCAGAAGGATGCCCAATTGTACCAAACAAGGGATTTTTCGGAGACAGGATTTGTGTTTGCCCCCTTCGATCCGGATCAGCCTGCCATATTAATTTTGCCCGAGGTTTTGATGAGCGAAGGGTATTCCGTTCAAAGGGCAGGGTTCAACCCACGTTATGCTTCCTCCGGGGATAAAAATTCCAGGAAAGAATATGTTCAACTCGTTGAAAAGGGAATTGGTGAAATTACGGCCGGTAAAATGACCAAAGTGGTACTTTCCAGAATATTGGAAGTACCCTGCGAAACGGATCCCATTGAATTATTCCATGATCTCCTTTGCCAATCCCCCGATGCGTTCTGCTATATCTGGTATCATCCTAAAATAGGATTGTGGCTTGGAGCCACTCCCGAAATGCTCCTTCAAATTAAGAATAATACATTGAAGACCATATCAATGGCAGGTACCCAGAGGGTAAAGAACCAAGGGCAACCCACCTGGGAACAAAAAGAATTGACGGAACAGGGTTTGGTTACCGGGTATATAAAGGACGCACTGAAAGAAAAGGTCCGGGATTTGAAAAGCTCTGCCACTACCTCGGTAAAAGCCGGGATAGTTTGGCATTTAAGGACAGAACTTTCAGGAAGTGTGCACCGGTCTCAGTTGAAGGAAGTCCTGCGAGCACTTCATCCCACTCCTGCCGTCTGCGGTCTCCCGCCAGCCATTGCCAGGTCATTTATATCTGCCAATGAAAATTTTGAGAGAGGATATTATACCGGCTTCCTGGGGGAACTTAATTTACATACCGATAATTCAACCAGCCTTTTCGTTAACCTCCGCTGCCTTCAAATTCTCAACCGGAGAGCCATGATCTATGTTGGGGCCGGTGTGACCATAGATTCGGTACCGGAAAAAGAATGGCAGGAAACGGTGGACAAAAGCATGACGATGAGGGCAGTGCTATTTAATTCCACAGAATGATTGGGTCAGAATATGGTTCCGTTGTATTTTAGCAACGTGTATGAAGTATTCCAGTATTCCTGCCGCCCGGTCCATTGTTCATCATTGCAAGGTAAAGGGCATTGTAAACATCATTATTTCTCCGGGTTCCAGGAATGCCCCGCTAACCATAGGATTCACAACCGATCCCTTTTTTAAATGCTATAGCATCGTCGATGAACGTTGTGCGGCTTTTTTTGCCCTTGGGATCTCTCAACAATTGCATCAACCGGTGGCGGTTCTGTGCACTTCAGGAAGTGCCCTGTTGAATTATTATCCAGCGGTTGCAGAGGCATTTTACAGCGATATTCCGCTGGTGGTTATCTCGGCAGACAGGCCTTCGTATAAGGTGGATGTGGGCGACGGACAAACAATAAGGCAACAGGGTGTATTTGAGCGCCATATAGGCTATTCGGCCAACCTGAAGCAGGACGTGGAGCATGCCAAAGAGTCTATTCGCGGTTTGCAGGGGACCCAGTCCGAAGTACAGCTTTATAACGACGGAGAACTGAACAGGGCGCTGAACACGGCGCTGGAAACCCGCTGCCCCGTACATATCAATGTCCCGTTTGAAGAACCTTTATATGAAACGGTTCAGCAGGGTACGGTTCATCCGAAGATGGTTCCGCCGGTAAACATCCGAACGTCAGGTATAAATGAGCTGAGCCATTTTGCATCACACTGGAATTCCGCTGGGAAGAAGATGATCCTTGTGGGCACCAACCCACCGGACACGGTAGACCAAGCCCTATTGGATGTGTTGGCCGGTGACCCCTCTGTGCTAATTTTTACGGAAACGACTTCCAATATCCATCATCCCAAATGTTTCTCAAGCATTGACAGTATCATCGCCCCAATAGAAAAGTCGGCCCGGAAAACCGAAGATTTTAAGGCATTGCAACCGGAGATCCTGCTTACTTTCGGAGGGATGATCGTTTCCAAAAAGATAAAAGCATTTTTAAGAAATTATCCGCCCGGTCAACATTGGCACGTGGACAGTAAAAAGGCCTATGACACTTTCTTTAGGCTGTCTCATCATTTTAAGACCCATTTTAACCTCTTCCTCCAGGAATTCATCCCACTTACCAAAGAGGTAGAAAGCAATTATCAGGAGTATTGGAAGGGAAGGAGAGAACGTTATATACAAAAACGCGCCATCTATTTGAAGGAAATTCCTTTTACGGATCTGCAGGCCTTTGGGGCCATAATGAATGGCATACCCAAAGGGTATCAGGTGCAGCTGGCTAATAGTTCTACTGTGCGTTATGCACAATTATTTGAAATGGATGCATCCCATAAAGTATTTTGTAACAGGGGTACCAGCGGTATTGACGGTTCTACGTCCACGGCCATAGGGGCATCCCTGTATGAACCGGCCCCAACCCTGCTGCTAACAGGGGATCTCAGTTTTATCTATGACAGTAACGGGCTCTGGAATAACTATCTGAGGCCAGATTTCAGGATCATTGTGATCAACAACGGGGGTGGGGGTATATTCAGAATATTACCCGGCAGGGAGGAAACTCAAAACTTCAGGGATTATTTCGAAACGGTACAGGATCTGGAAATTGACAAACTTTGCTCGCTTTACGGGATTGCCCATTCCAGGGCAACAGACATGGAAAGTTTAACCCTGGCATTATCAAGCTTTTATGCGGAGTCTGAAACCCCAAAACTCCTGGAGGTCAGCACACCAAGACTAATAAATGACAAAATTTTGCTCGCTTATTTTGATTTTATATCTTAGAACGACAAAAACTTAATTAAGATAGAACACGACCATTATGAGCAGTAGAAGAGATGACCTGATCGCGCAGTATGCAGCCGATATCCAGGGTAAATTTCAGGAGTCCCCGGATATGGATCTTTTGACAAAAGTTACCATAGGCCTGGGACCAGCTATCTACAACACGGATTCGTCGAAGGTTTCGGGAACAGACGATTCAGAGCTGCAAACCGTAAAGAATAATTTCTTGATAAAAAAGCTGGGACTTTCAGAAGGCCCTCAGCTTATGGAGGGTATTCAAAGTGTCATCAATACGTATGGTATTTCCGAAAGAAACAAGTACCGGGCCGTGGTTTACTACATGCTGACCAAGCATTTTAACAAGGAAGCCGCGTACAATTGATGGACAGGGATTTTTCGGCCGTAACTGCCTGCCAGGCTGCTGACGCTTCCATAAATCAAAGGGGTAATCAGGGCCGACGGCAGGTCCGTATCTGTTCACTGTTAAATATTTTAAGGCCCGGTCTGCATTTGCTGGCATAAGATGTACCTTTGAACCATGATTGAACTGGGAAACTACAATACCCTTAAAATTCTCAGGGGTACCAGCGTTGGCCTGTTTTTGGGAGATGAGGATGTGGATGACCTATTGCTTCCCACCAAGTATGCCCCCGAAGATTTTGAGATTGGAGACACCCTCCGGGTTTTTTGTTACCTGGATCATGAGGAACGGCCTATTGCTACCACCCTGGATCCTTATATCAAGAGAAATGTTTTCGGGTATCTGAGAGTAGCCGAGGTTAATGAATTTGGCGCTTTTTTGGATTGGGGACTGGAAAAGCACCTGCTGGTGCCGTTCAGGGAGCAACGTACAAAGATGCTTCCCGGTCATTGGTATGTCGTCTATTGTTACCTGGATGAGAAGTCGTTCAGATTAGTTGCTTCTTCGCGCTTAAATAAATTTCTGAACAATGAAACCCTTACGGTGACGGCCCGGGAGGATGTAGATCTGCTGGTAAGCAGGAGGTCCGACCTTGGTTGGGATGTAATTGTCAATAACAGGCATTCCGGATTGGTATTTGCCAATGAAGTATTCCAAAAAATTGAGGTCGGAGACCAATTAAAAGGATTTGTAAAGAAGACTCGCCCGGATGGGAAACTGGATATATCATTACAGGCTGTTGGCCTGTCCAGACTTGGGCCGGCCGCCTCCCGTATATATGAAAAATTAATTGAACATCATGGCGTTCTCAAAATACATGATAAATCACCACCGGAAGACATTAAAGAAATGTTTCAGATGAGTAAAAAAACGTTCAAAAGGGCCGTCGGTACTTTGTACAAAGAACGCAAAATTGAGATCAGGGCAGATGGTATTTACAAATTATGAGCGACTGCGTTCACTTTTGGCAATTGATAAATTGAGGAAGGTTTCAGATGATTTCCCCAAACGGGGATCACCGGGGCAATGCTATTTATTTTGTCGATTGTACGTATTTTAATTACTTTTATGGCGTAAGACCCCTAAACCCAATATACGATGCCATTTATTGAAGAAAGCGATTTACTGGAATTGCATAAAGATATCGATAAAGCTCAGATCATAAATGAGCGCCTTTTAGACCAAATAAAATTCAAAAACAGAGAGCTTAAAAAGAGCAAATTACAGCGTAATATTTTGGCCGGCTTCACCACCATATTCCTGATTGGCGCCCTTGCTTTGTTCTCTTTTTCCGCCGGCCTCAGTAGCTCTAAAGGAATGGATAATCAAAATCTGCTCGTATCGATAGACAGCCTGGATGCCGTAAAAACACGCATTGACAACCTAAGTCAGCAAAATGAAGAGCTCAGCCTGGTGAAGGAATTTTACCTGGC
The DNA here is from genome assembly GCA_035312365.1 of Eudoraea sp. Lineage (GTDB taxonomy): Bacteria > Bacteroidota > Bacteroidia > Flavobacteriales > Flavobacteriaceae > JAFMPW01. The sequence continues at coordinate 7,693 of DATGCB010000228.1, forward strand.
CAAGAATTTTTTGGAAAAAGAAAAGATTTATTCCGTCCAGATCAAATCATTTGTGGACAATAATGTGACGCTTGCTTCAGAAGCTCTCACCAATACCATGTTTGTGAAGACCAATCCGTTTTATTCCTATTCCCTGGGTAATTTCGGAACTTTGCAGGAAGCTCAGAAGTTTAGGAAAGAGTTGGTGGATATGGGTTTTAAAGATGCTTTTGTAGCCTCCTACAAAGAAGGTAAACGATTAAAAATTGAAGATCCCTATTAATTTTGCCAAAACTTAAGGCCTGGTTGGGTGCCGCAAGATTACGAACACTTCCCCTTTCCATTTCAGGGATACTAGTTGGTACTGCCCTTGCCAATCATAAGGGTTTCCACAACGGCACCATACTACTCCTGGCACTCCTTACAACCATCGGTTTTCAGATCACTTCAAACTTTGCCAACGACTATGGAGATGGTATAAAGGGTACTGACAATGAAGATAGAATTGGACCGAAGCGTGCTTATCAAAGCGGCCTTCTCTCCCGGGGACAATTAAAAAAGGGGATCGGTTATTCTGTAGCCATTAATTCCCTCCTTGTTC
>DATGCB010000229.1:0-9739 GCA_035312365.1 Eudoraea sp.
TTGATACATTAATTGAATGTCAACATCTTTTTTAGGGATGAGAACGGAGGCGATGGAAATGATTTCATCCACCTTTTTAGAGGCACCCCCACCCCCGGCAGGGCCATTGGTATAAAGCGTTTCCACTTCATTGGCAAGCCGTTGCGCTTCCTGTCTTGATACTGTCTTCCCCGCCACCCGAAGTCGTACTTCATTGGGTGCTTCCGGCATTTTATTGCGGTCCAGTAACGAATTAACTCCTATTAAATCAAACCGTAAATCCGAAATGGTAAATGGGAGGTGTTCCAGTCGTTTTTCAATGACTTTTTTGGCGAGGAGTGCTCTTTGCAGGCAATTGGCCCCCCCATAACTCATTTGTCCTTCGCCCATAAATCCGTTGGTATAACCCACGCTCACTTTAAAAGTATCTGTCGCTTCACGGGATGTTGCTCCGTTAAATTCCACCCGGTCCTTATCTGTTTGGTTAAATTTCACCCGGGAGAAATCGGCAATACAATCCGGAGTAATGTAATTTTTGGGATCGTGAATCTCGTAAAGCAATTGTTCGGTGCAGGTAGCAGGAGTTACCATCCCTCCCGTCCCTTCCAATTTGGAAATGTAGCCTTTTCCTGAACTGTCAATTTCTACATATGGAAAACCCAGATTCCATAGATCCGGCACTTCCTTTTTCCCGGGATCTGCGAAATAGCCTCCGGTGACCTGCCCTGCGCATTCCAGTAAATGACCAATCAGGGTACCGGTGCCCATTTTAATGGCATCCGTTTTTTTCCATCCGAATTCGAAAATCATAGGGGCAAGGAAGAGGGAAGGATCTGCTACTCTTCCGGTGATGATGATATCCGAACCCTGATCCAGGGCCGCTACAATACCATCACAACCCAGGTAGGCATTGGCAGAGATTATTTTATTCCGGATGGAATACAACGGTCGACCCGTCTCCATTACTGGAAAATCGAGATAATCCTGGATTTTATCACTGATGTCGTCACCAAGGACAGCCGCAATTTTGAGGTTTTTCAGGCCTGATTTTTCTGCCAGCTTCGCGATTGCATTTACAGCCCCTATGGGATTGGCAGCCCCCATATTGGTAATTACCCGGATCTTTTTTTTACTGGCAATGGGAAGTACCTGTGCCATCCGGTAGTCCAAAAGCTCGTTGTATCCGCTGGCAGGATCAGCCTTTTTATTTTTTTGGGCGAGGGCGATCGTCCTTTCGGCCAGTCCTTCAAAACAGATATAATCCAATTGCCCCCCTATCATAAGGTCGATCGCCGGCTCTAAACGATCCCCTGCATAACCTGCACCACTGCCGATTCTAATTTTTTTCATCTACTACCAGGATATGGCTCCAATAAGCAGTGAAATTAGTAAAATAACCAGGGTTACCAAAAAGGCGAGGGGAATGGTTTTCCTTTGGTGGTCTCCCAGTTCTATCCCGGTCAATCCTATCAATAAATAGGTAGACCCTGTTAAGGGGCTCACGGGAAAACCTGTGGTCATCTGACCCATGATGGCTGCCCGGCCTACCTCAATCGGGGCTACTCCAAAATGGGAAGCCGTGGAGGAGAGCAGGGGAAGGATGCCAAAATAAAAGGAATCCGGATCAAACAAAAGGCTTGCCGGCATGGCCACTACCCCCGTAATGACAGCCAAATGACTTCCGACGGTCTCCGGGATAAAAGTCACCGCCCCCTGGGCCATGGCATCGATCATCCCGGACCCCTTTAAAATGCCGGTGAAGCATCCGGCGGCAAATAATATCCCGGCCATAAGCAAGGCTGCTTCGGCATGTGCATTGACACGTTTAGCCTGTTGTTTTGGCTTGGGATAGTTTAATATCAGTGCCAGGGCAAATGCTACCATAAAAACTACATGTGGGGGAGCGAAGCCACTGATTAATGCCGTCACTGCCAAAATGATCATTAAAATGTTCATGTAGTACAATTTGGGGCGTTCCCATCCAGTGGGGGTTTCCGGAGTGTTATTCAAAGTTCCGGTTTGAACGGGAAAATCGGTATTGTTCCGTTCCCTTTTACCCAGAAACCAGGCAATCAAGATCACCGTTAAAAGTCCACAAAGCACTGGAATAAGGATGGGATTGAACAAGGTGGTGACTTCCACTTCGAGGGCAGAAGCTGCGCGGATGGTAGGGCCTCCCCATGGTAAGATATTCATGGTCCCTGCCGACAGGGCAGCGATGGTGGCCAGGGTGGTACGTTTCATTTTCAGCGTGTCGTACAGGGGTAAAAGAGCGGGGATGGTGACCAGGAAAGTTACGGCACCTGAGCCATCCAAATGCACCGCCATGGCCAGTATCGCTGTGGCAATGGCGACTTTTGCAGGGTCATTGCCGGCAAAGCGGAGCAAGTGTTTTATAAGGGGTTTAAAGGTTCCGGCATCGGTAAGGATCCCAAAAAAAAGGATGGCAAAAATAAACATGACCCCTGTGGGGGCAATGCTGCGCAGGCCGTCGGTAATGAAATCTATTATTTCAGAGGTAAACCCTCCCATAAGGGCAGTAAACAGGGGCACGATGATAAGGGCCACTATGGCCGCCATTTTTTTTGCCATCACCAGGTATAACAGCGCAACAATGGTCAATAATCCGAGCCAGGCTAACATAAATTGTGGTGTACCCTAGTTTTTGGTAATTGATTACTCTATAAATCTTTGCCAAATATACTATTAATCCCGAGGTTTTATTCTTTTGATTCCTTGTTCCAACGCTCCAATAAAAATGTCCTGCCATTTAAGCCTTACGATTTGGCAGAATTCTTCATAGATAAGATTGTATTTTAAGCATTTTAATCATGGGGTTTGTATATTGTTTCTCGAAATGCCCTCGTAGGGCACTCAAAAAAATTGCCTGAGATCTTAAACAGGGTATGGGCAATTGGTTGCAGAGTGGGAATTGGTGAGGGTTACCAGACCCTGGAGAAACGGTTAAAATAAAGCATTGTACTATGAAACACTGTATTAAAAGAAGCGCCTTTTTGCTGTTGATATGCGGATCCATTTTGCCAGTTGGTTTGCAGGCGCAGGAAAAGGCCGTCCCTCTCTGGCCCAATGGAGTCCCTGGGGCTATTGAAAGCCCGGAATATATTGAATCATATACCTATGATGCATCCGGGGAAGTCCGGGGAGTGCGTCAGATATCCCGGCCCACGCTTATACCATTTATACCTGAACCCGCAACTGCCAATGGGACGGCCGTACTTATTTGCCCGGGAGGCGGCTACAGTCATTTGGCCATCCACAAGGAAGGATATAAGGTAGCCAGATGGTTAAATACCTTAGGGATTACGGCCTTTGTCCTAAAATACAGAATGCCCAGTGATAAGACGATGGTGGATAAATCGGTCGGGCCCTTGCAAGATGTGCAGGAAGCCGTTCGTACGGTTCGCAGGAATAGCAAAAAATGGAACCTGGATGGGAATAAAATTGGTATTTTGGGCTTTTCGGCCGGGGGGCATCTGGCTTCGACCTTGTCTACCCATTACAATGATGCTGTATACGTCCCCGGGGTTGAATATAGTGCCCGTCCTGATTTCTCCATTTTGGTGTACCCTGTAATTTCGATGGAAGACGGGGTGACACATCAGGGTTCCAAAAAAAGTTTGTTAGGAGAAGTTCCATCCAGGGCAGTGATCGAAAAATATTCCAATGCAAGACAGGTAAGTGCTGATACCCCGCCCACCTTTCTGGTGCATGCCACGGATGATCTTGCTGTACCTGTAGAGAACAGTATTGAATATTACAAGGCGCTTAAAATGCATAAGGTTCCTGCAGAGATGCATTTATATGAAGAGGGAGGTCATGGGTTTGGCCTTGGTGTTTCCGGAACAAATTTACATTGGCCACGGGATTTAAAGCAATGGTTGCTGGCTAGGGGCTATATTCAGAGTGATTCCGTATACTTGTTTTCCTACTTTAAGGGAAATGGGGAAGACGGGCTTCATCTGGCTTACAGCGAGGATGGATATTACTGGCTACCCTTAAAAAATGATGCGTCCTTTTTAACTCCTCTGGTAGGTAAGGACAAACTAATGAGGGACCCCTGTATTATAAAAGGGGGAGATGGCCTGTACCATATGGTGTGGACGGTAAGCTGGACGGATAAAGGCATTGGATATGCATCATCCGGGGATTTGCTCCATTGGTCCGAACAACAATTTATTCCCGTTATGGCCCACGAACATGGGGCGCGTAATACCTGGGCTCCTGAAATAACCTATGACCGGGATATGAATACCTATATGATCTACTGGGCAAGTACCGTGGTCGGGAAGTTTCCGGAAACTGCCAGTAAAAAGGAAAACAGTTATAACCACCGTATGTACTATACCATTACAAAGGACTTTAAAGAATTTACGGAGACCAGACTATTATACGAACCGGGGTTTAATGTCATAGATGCTACCATTCAGAATGCAGGAGATAAGTACATCATGTTTCTGAAAGATGAGACGCCCGAACCTCCACAGAAGAACATTAAAATTGCGTTTGCCGATGATTTGGAGGGTCCATACAGTATGCCCGGTTTACCCATTACCGGAAACTATTGGGCCGAAGGGCCAACTGCCGTAAAGATCAGGGGAAATTGGATCGTGTATTTTGACAAGTACACCGACAAAAAATACGGGGCTGTTTCCTCACGGGATTTGGAGAAATGGGAAGACATTTCCAACCAGGTCACTTTTCCCGATGGGACCAGGCACGGGACTGTATTTTCCGTACCCAGAACCCTGTTCCTTCAACTAAAAGCAGAAAATTGAAACGGTCCGAATGCCTCAGAAAAAAAAAGCTTTGATTTATCGGTATTTTTCTTGGCAGTTCTGGGAATTCTGTTATATTTGTGTAATCGATTGCACAAATATTGTAAACAATGACAAAACACGAGTTTAGATATGCGGCAAATCCTGTCGATGTCAGGACATATGGGACCGATGAGTTGCGTACCGCTTTTTTAATAGAAAAACTGTTTATAAAAGACCAGATACAGTTAACGTATTCCATGTACGATCGCTATATTGTTGGCGGGGTTATGCCGGTAAAGGGAAGTTTAAAATTAGAGACCATCCCCTATTTAAAGTCCGTAAATTTCCTGGATCGCAGGGAATTGGGAATTGTCAATGTTGGCGGGAAGGGAACCATAAGCGTAGATGGTACCGCCTATGAAGTCGATAAAAAAGAAGCCTTATATGTAGGGCAGGGATCAAAAGAAGTACTATTTTCGGGTACCGATGGAGGGCAGCCACTGTTCTATCTTAATTCCGCCCCTGCCCATAAGAGTTATCCCACCAAAAAAGTTGGTGCTAAGAATGCCGAGGTCGTACAACTGGGCGATGAGAAATATGCCAACAAAAGGGTATTGAATAAACTTATTGTAAATAGTATTGTGGAAACCTGCCAGTTGCAGATGGGCATTACCGAGCTGGTTGAGGGCAACGTCTGGAATACGATGCCCGCACATACCCATAACAGGAGAATGGAAGCCTATTTCTATTTTGACCTTGAAGAAGGCCAGACGATCTGTCACTTCATGGGGGAGCCGCAAAATACGCGGCATATTTTTATGCAAAACCATCAGGCCGTCCTGTCACCGGAATGGTCCATTCACTGTGGTGCCGGGACGTGTAATTATTCCTTTATATGGGGAATGGCGGGCGAAAACCTGGATTACAGTGATATGGATGTTTGTCCACCCGACGAATTAAAATAAATTTAGATGAAATTGTTTGATCTTACAGGCAAAAGAGCCCTGATAACCGGGGGTACCCACGGTTTGGGTATGGCCATGGCTGAAGGATTGGCTGAAGCGGGGGCTGAACTCGTCATTACGGGTACCACCCCGGAAAAAATGAAAGCGGCATTGGCGCATTACAAAAATAAGGGTTACGGGGCTTCAGGCTATCTTTTTGACATTACGGACGAAATATTGGCCAGGGAAAGAATAAAGACGATTGTTGAGGAAAGAGGTAAGATAGACATCCTGGTAAACAATGCGGGAATCATCAAAAGGGAGCTGGCTGTCACCATGCCCGTGGAGGATTTCAGAAGGGTCATTGAGGTAGATCTGGTAGGGGCCTTTATTATGTCTCAAATAATTGGCAACCTGATGATTGAACAGGGAGGCGGTAAAATAATCAATATCTGTTCTATGATGAGTGAGCTTGGCCGGAATAGTGTTTCCGCATATGCGGCTGCCAAAGGTGGCCTAAAGATGCTCACCAGGAATTTGGCTACGGAATGGGCCAGGCACAATATTCAGGTGAATGGCATTGGGCCCGGGTACTTTGCCACCTCCCAAACGGCACCCATCCGGGTGGACGGGCATCCCTTCAATGAATTTATTATCAACAGAACGCCTTCGGGACGGTGGGGCGACCCTGGCGATTTGGCGGGCACGGCCATTTTCCTGGCTTCAGATGCCAGTAAATTTGTGAACGGCCAGATAATTTATGTAGATGGTGGTATATTAGCAACAATTGGCAAGCCCTCAAACGAAGCATAGGTACATATTATGATCAAAAGGACCCCTTTTATACATGATGATTTTCTCCTGGAGAATAAATATGCCGCGGAATTGTATCACGATTATGCCAGCAAAATGCCGATTATAGATTACCATTGCCATCTTCCTCCCGGGGACATCGCGAATGACACCAAATTTGAGAATATTTCCCAGGTTTGGATCTATGGGGACCATTACAAATGGCGGGCCATGCGAGCCCTGGGCGTCGATGAACAATACATTACAGGGGATGCCTCTGACGAGGAAAGATTTATGAAGTGGGCAGGGATTGTTCCGTATACTATGAGGAATCCTCTGTATCACTGGACCCATTTAGAACTCGCCCGTTATTTTGACGTATATCAACTTTTAAATAAAAAAACAGCAAAGGAAGTTTATAAAGTCACATCGGATTTACTGGACAGTGCCCCATATAGCTGTAGAAATCTGCTGACAAAAATGAATGTGGAGGTGGTCTGTACAACTGATGATCCCACAGATTCCCTGGAGCATCACCAAACCCTTGCCAAGAGTAATTTTGACATCAAAGTGCGTAGTGCCTTCAGACCGGATAAGTCGATATTTATAGGTAACCCAACCTATAATGCTTATATGGACCAATTGGGAGAGGCATCCGGGATTTCAATCAATTCATATGACGACCTATGCGATGCCCTTGCGAACCGTATCGCTTATTTTAACGACAACGGCTGCAGAATATCGGACCATGGGTTGAGCAGTATTGTTTGTTCATCCCATACGGAAATGGAGATCAGGTCCATTTTCGAAAGGAAAAGGTCGGGGAATGAGATATCAGGAGAGGATGCTTTGAAGTTTCAAAGTGCCATCCTTCAGTTTTTGGCCCTGCAATACCATGAATATGGGTGGGTACAACAGTTTCATTTGGGAGCCCTTAGAAACAACAATAGCAGGATGCTCAACAAATTGGGTCCGGATACCGGATGGGATTCCATTGGGGATTATTCCCAGGCAGAGGGCCTGTCTAAATTCCTGAACACCTTAGACAGTACAAATACACTTGCGAAAACCATTCTTTATAACATCAATCCGGCCGATAATGAAGTCTTAGCGACCATGACGGGAAATTTTAACGACGGAAGTATTAAAGGAAAAATTCAGTTCGGATCGGCCTGGTGGTTTTTGGACCAAAAGGATGGGATGACCAAACAGATCAACGTTCTTTCCAATATGGGAATTTTAAGCTGCTTTATTGGGATGCTTACAGATTCGCGGAGTTTTCTTTCATTCCCGAGGCATGAGTATTTCAGGCGGCTACTTTGTAACCTTTTCGGAGATGAAATAGCACGGGGTGAACTGCCTGACGATATGGAGTGGATCGGAAAACTGGTGCAGGATATAAGTTATTACAATGCCAAAGAATATTTTAACTATTAATCATACATTCAATCCTAACCAATGAAAAAAGTAGTCACCTTCGGGGAGATTATGCTCCGGTTGTCACCTCCTGGATTTTTAAGGTTTTCACAAGCCAACGAATTCGAAGTCGTTTACGGGGGCGGGGAGTCTAACGTGGCTGTTTCGCTCGCAAATTACGGGGTTCCTGTAGATTTCGTTACCCGCCTGCCCAAAAATGACATTGGCGAGTGTGCTCTTATGGAAATGCGGAAAAGGGGAGTTGGTACGGACCACATTCTCTACGGCGGGGACCGTCTGGGAATTTATTTCCTGGAGACTGGTGCGGTAAGCCGTGGGAGTAAGGTAGTTTATGACCGTGCGCATTCGGCCATATCGGAAATTGCACCAGGGATGATCGACTGGAATAGCGTATTTAAGAATGTGGGTTGGTTCCACTGGACAGGGATCACTCCGGCCATATCTCAGGGTGCAGCGGATGCCTGTCTGGAGGCCGTTAAAATAGCCGGTGACCTTGGGATCACTATTTCCACCGATCTGAATTACCGGGCCAAATTGTGGAAGTACGGGGTGGAGCCTGAGGCCATAATGACAGAACTTACTTCCTTCTGCGATGTTATCCTGGGCAACGAAGAGGATGCCGAAAAGCATTTTGGGATCCATCCGGAGGGATTGGATGTCCATAAGGATGGGCACGATGTAACGGCAGAGGCATTTTTATCCGTTTGCCAGCAGATGATGAAAAAATTTCCAAAAGCCAAAAAAGTGATCACCACCCTGAGGGGATCTATCAGTGCATCACATAACACCTGGGCCGGTGTCCTTTACGATGGGAAAAAAATGTACAAATCCCCTCAATATCAGATAACGGATATTGTGGACCGCGTAGGTGGAGGGGATTCCTTTATGGGCGGCCTGATCTACGGTTTATTAAAGTATCCGGATGATGACCAGAATGCCCTGAATTTTGCCGTTGCGGCATCCTGTTTAAAGCACACGATTAAAGGGGATGCAAATCTGGTAACGGTAGACGAAGTCAATAAACTGATGAGTGGGGACGCCTCCGGCAGGGTGGCACGATAACTTCTAAATAACAGAGATGGCCCAATATTCAAGATTACAGGTAGCTGAGGTAATGAGGGAAACAGGAATGGTGCCCTTATTTTACCATCCGGATGTTGCGTTGGGAAAAGGAGTGCTAAAGGCTTGCTATGATGGTGGTGCCCGCCTGATGGAATTTACTGCGAGGGGCGATTTTGCCTTTGAGGCCTTCCTGCAACTCAACAAATATGCGATTATGGAATTGCCGGGTATGATCATGGGTGTTGGCTCCATTACAGATGCAGGTGCTGCGAGCATGTTCATGCAAATGGGCGCCAATTTCATTGTAACTCCCTCCTTGCGTGAAGACATCGCCTTGGTCTGCAACAGGAGAAAGGTACTATGGTCCCCCGGATGTGGTTCGCTTACAGAGATCAACCGGGCGGAGGAACTGGGTTGTGAGATCATAAAATTGTTTCCCGGATCCACTTATGGTCCTGGTTTTGTCAAGGCGATCAAAGGACCTCAACCCTGGACAAGTATTATGCCTACGGGAGGTGTCAGTACCGAGGAGAGCAATTTGAAAGGCTGGTTCGATGCCGGGGTGACCTGTGTGGGTATGGGATCCCAGTTGATCAGCAAGGAGATCCTGGCAAACAAAGATTTTGACTCGTTGAAACAGCATGTTCAGGACGCCCTGCGACTCATTAAAAAAATCCGAAAAGAATAGAATATGCAGATCGTCAGAAACATTTGGGTCATATTTTCCCTGGTATTGCTTGTGGGCTG
>DATGCB010000230.1:0-7954 GCA_035312365.1 Eudoraea sp.
CCATTACAAAAGATTCAAAGATCCCGAACTTGCCTACGGAGTGACCCTGGCCAAAACGGCAGGGAGGATCGTATTGCGTTTGGCAAACGCAGATGTACTCCCTTTTGAGTTTCAGCAATGGCATGCCACAATATCCGGTTATCTGGAGGAAATTATGAAGTATTGCGAAGAACAACGCGCCTCGGTGAAAAAACATAATGAGCTGCTCGGGAAAAACGCCTTTGAAATAGCGGCCGACCCTACCCAATCTTTTACAAATCCGCCAAAAAAGGAAACAGTGCCATTTTTGGATTTTTCACCGATTCAAAATCAATTGGCTACTTTAAAAATTACCGTCGATGCCTTAGCCCCTGCCGATTTTGCAACTTTGCCCGAAAACAAACTTGAACTATTGAACAAGGCACTGATGAAAACCGAACAGGCCCTTACGGATTCCGATGGGCTACCGAGGAGAAACTGGTACAAGCACCAGATCTATGCCCCGGGCTTTTACACGGGTTATGGGGTAAAAACCCTTCCCGGTGTCCGGGAGGCAATTGAGCAACAAGATTGGGAAGAAGCCCAGCAACAAATCAACAAACTGGCCAATACGCTGGCCGGATTTAACGTGCATGTCGAGAATATTAACAATATTGGAAAAATGTAATTTCCCGGTTCGTTCCAGATAAGGCTTTTGGGTAATTGCCTCCTTGACGTCTAAACAAACATTAAAATAAATGAAAATCAACAAGCAATATTCCTTAATTCCTCTGGCCCTGGTGATAGTGGTCAGTATTACTTCCTGTAACCGGAAACCGGATATCCCTACCGAAATACCTTTGGCCATTACACAGGACTCAGCAACATCCATAATTCTGGCTAATCAAAGTCGGGCCAATATAGCACCCAAGATCGCGGATGGACTCAAGCTTAGTCTATGGGCTTCTGATTCCCTTGCGCCGGATCCTGTTGCCCTGGATGTTGATGACAAGGGTGGTGTATACCTTACCAGAACCAATCGTCAAAAAAATTCGGAATTTGATATTCGGGGACACAGGGATTGGATGACCCCCTCAATATCGATGCAGACCGTAGAAGACCGGCGTGCTTTTTTGAAGGCCACCTTCGCTCCTGAAAAGAGCAGGGAGAATGAATGGTTAGCAGATTTGAATAACGACAGCATTCACGATTGGAAGGATCTTGCGGTGGAAAAGGATGAAGTGTGGAAGTTGGAAGACCAAAATGGGGATGGCATTGCTGATATTTCCACACGTATCCTTGAAGATTTTGATGAAGAAATAAGTGATGTTGCAGGAGCTTTATTGGTCCGCGATGACGATATGTTTGTTGGGATTGGCCCTGATATGTGGCGCTTATGGGACACTAATGGGGACGGCGTTATGGATACCAAAGAATCAATCGCTCATGGTTTTGCGGTACATATCGGCTTCGGAGGACATGGCATGTCAGGGGCGATCCAGGGGCCGGATGGGAAGATCTATTGGGGGATAGGTGATATTGGAGCCAGTATTACTGCAAAGGATGGCACAGAACACCACTATCCGAACCAGGGCGTTATAGTACGCAGCAACCCTGACGGGAGCGATTTTGAAGTTTTCGCAAGAGGCCTTAGGAATACACACGAATTTGTTTTTGACGCCTATGGCAATATCATTTCGTCCGACAATGATGGCGACCATCAGGGAGAAAGTGAGCGACTTGTACATATTGTGGAAGGCTCCGATGCCGGATGGAGGGCCAATTGGCAATACGGCAAATATACCGACCCAAAAAATAACAGTTACAAGGTCTGGATGGATGAAAAGTTGTATCTGCCACGCTGGGAAGGCCAGGCCGCCTATATTATACCCCCTATTCAGAATTACCACAACGGGCCAACAGGAATGGTCTATAACCCGGGAACCGCTTTGGGCAAGGAATGGGTCGACCAGTTCTTTCTGGTGGAGTTTGTTGGCGACCCAAGTTTATCCCATATATGGAGTTTCCGCCTAAAGCCCAGGGGCGCCTCTTTTGAGCTGGACAGCGAGACCGATGTCCTGAGCGGCGTACTTCCGACGGGCATACGTTTTGGCTCCGACGGGGCACTCTATGTAGCCGATTGGATCAATGGCTGGAATACCAAGAATTACGGACGGGTATGGAAACTTGACGTGGAGGAAGATAAAAATGATCTGCAGGAAGAGCGGAAAGAAACACAACGGCTGATGACCCTGGACTACAGCGAGGAATCTACCGATGACCTCGTAGCGTTGCTTCGTTATCCCGATATGCGCATACGCCAAAAGGCACAGTTTGAACTTGCCCGAAGTACTTTTTGGGGATATAGGGCGTTGAAGAAAGTCATCCTTGAAGAGACTGATCAACTCGCAAGAATCCATGCAATTTGGGCTATTGGTCAGATTGCGAATGATGATCCGGATGAAGCAGAACCTTTGGTGGCACTTTTAGCTGACGAAGACCCGGAGATCATTGCACAGGCTGCAAAGGTCCTCGGCGATGTCAGATTTTCAGACGCGGGCACCCAACTCCTGCCGTTACTAAAGCATGAGAACCCAAGGGTACAGTTTTTTGCTGCACAGGCCCTCGGAAGATTAAAGCACAAAGAGGCCGTGCAACCCCTGCTGGATCTCATTGCCACAAATAATGATGAAGATGTTTATATAAGACATGCAGCAGTGTTGGCGCTGTCAAGGATCGGAGAGGAAGCACCCGTAGTGGCGCTGGCAGACCATCCGGATCGAAGTATGAGAATCGCAGCGGTTTTGGTACTTAGAAGATTACAGCACCCCGATGTCGCCAAATTTTTAATGGATGGGGATGAATATATTGTTGCGGAAGCGGCAAGAGCCATCAACGATGACTGGTCTATTGAACCTGCACTGCCTGCCCTGGCCGCTCTATTGCAGGAAAGTAGATTTACCTCTGAACCCATCTTGAGAAGGAGTATAAATGCGGCCCTCAGGGTCGGTGGGGATACTGAACTGGGAAACCTCATCCAATTTGCCAGGAGGGCCGATATTCCGGGGACGCTAAGGGGTGAAGCGCTTGCCACCATCGGAAGCTGGGCCTCACCTTCGGTTTTAGACAGGGTGGACGGTCGCCTCAGAGGTGAAATTAAAAGAGACTCCATACAGGTAAAGCAAATAATAGAAAATGACATCCCGCAATTCTTAAGGGATTCTGACCCGGATATCCTTATTGGTGTATCCAAAGTGATTGGAAACCTGGGGATTGAAAGCTTTAACGCGGACCTGAACAGATTATTCAATTCGAGCAGATCAGCGGAGGTGCGCGCAACCGTTCTCCAGACTTTAGGAAATCTTAATTATGACAATATTGCCGGGTTGATGCAGAAGGGGATGCGGGATAAGGATCAGAGCGTTCGTGCCGCCGCCGTGGGGCTGGTGCCAAATCTGGATATAGACACAAAATCCCTGTCGGCCATAGTCGGGCCAATTTTCAGTACAGGTTCCACCCGTGAACAACAAACCATGTTAAACGTCCTGGGTGAAATGCCTTTGGAAAAAAGTGAAGCCGTCCTGGCCGATCTTATTGAACGGGCAGGCAAAAACCAATTGGAACAAGGGGTAATATTAGACCTCATCGAAGCCGTTGAGGCCACGGGGTCCGGGAAGCTTATTGCCAGCCTGGATTCTTTAAAAAAAGGCGGCCATACGGTCGATGCGTATAAAGAAACCCTTTACGGTGGACAAAGGTGGCCGGGTGCCACCGTTTTCAAAAACAATCCCACAGCCCAATGCGTGCGTTGCCATTCACTGGACGGTGCAGGTGGACAAGTGGGCCCGCCAATGGATAATATTGCGAACATCCTGACCCGTGAACAAATACTGGAATCGCTTATAGAGCCGGGAGCCCGGCTGGCACCCGGTTACGGCAGTGTAACACTTACCCTGAAGGACGGTCAGGAAGTTACCGGTTTGTTGATGGAAGAATCTGACCATGAAATCATCCTCAGGACGTCCGAAGCGGAACCCTTGGAAATCGCTGTCTCAAGGATCGCCAAACGAAAAAATCTGCCCTCTGCCATGCCAGCGATGGGCCGACTTATCTCCAAGAGGGAATTAAGGGACCTTATTGAATTCCTGGCCGGTTTAAAGGAAGATGAAATCAATTGAAACCGGTGCAGATACCAGTCAAAAATAAAATCCGATGAACAATATATCAGCTCATTTTGAAGGCAGGCTCGGGAAGGATTCGTCTTTATCTCCTTCGCCATTGACGCGCTGGTTGAATCCCACACTCCTCCGAGCGGAAAAAGGGGCCCTGGAGTTTTCTTACGTAGTGCGTGAAGAAATGACGAATCCGCTAAAAATTATCCATGGAGGCGTTACAGCAGCCATCATAGACGACGCCCTTGGGGTAACGATTTTTTCTTTGGGCGGATCGCATTTGTATACTACCATAAATCTGGCGGTTGACTACTTCAGCACCGCAAAGGCCGGGGATACCATTGTTGCCAAAACCACCGTGGTAAAAAAGGGGAACAAGATCATGAATGCTCAATGTGAAGTCTGGAATGCTGACCAAAACCGCATGATCGCCAGGGGTTACTCCAACCTTATGAAAACATCAATGAAAGCCATTGACATTAATTAAAAAGGAAAATCATGAAATTAAAGAAACAAATAGTATGGATCCTTTGTTTCGGCTTCGCTCTGAGTGCAACATCACAGCAACTCAATGAGCTTGCTGATGCATTCTTAAGCACCCTAGGTCCGGAATTAAAGGAAAAAGCGCTTTTTAAGCTGACGGGCGAAGAACGTTTCAATTTTAAT
Source organism: Eudoraea sp. (assembly GCA_035312365.1). Classification (GTDB taxonomy): domain Bacteria; phylum Bacteroidota; class Bacteroidia; order Flavobacteriales; family Flavobacteriaceae; genus JAFMPW01. The sequence goes on from DATGCB010000230.1 coordinate 4,797, forward strand.
TTTGTCCCAATCGTCCGGAAAGGACCCACCTTTCATGATTTCAATGAACCCCAGAAGGCTGCCGCCTTGCGTCTGCTGAAGGCTTCACTCAGTAAAAAAGGATACTTTAAAGCTACCGAGATCATCGCACTCGAGTACGTTTTGCTGGATTTGGAAAACGATCGACATAAAATGCCCGATGGAAGTTCAATGCGCGATGCGTTAAATTACCACTTTAGCATTTTTGGCCAGCCCGGGACGGACAATTTTTGGGGATGGCGTTTTGAAGGTCATCACCTATCCCTCAACTTTGTGGCGTCCAAAGGAGTGATCAAATCCTCTACGCCTTCCTTTATGGGCTCCAACCCGGGCATTGTTCCCTCGGGCCAACAGAAGGGAAAACAGGTGCTAAAATTGGAGACCCAACTTGCATTTGAATTCGTTAACTCACTGTCGAAAGAACAGTTGTTAATGGCGCGGTTTTCCGAAACTGCCCCTAGTGAAATCATGACACGAAACCACCCTGTCGTCCATCCCCTTGAACATCACGGGATTTCATATCCTTCATTGTCTGCAGCCCAAAAGACAACATTTGAAAAGCTGCTCGACGTATATTTGGATAATTATGAATCAGAATTTTCAAAGAGTTTTCGTTCAAAAATTAAGGCTGCCGGGTTTGATCAGCTTTCATTTGCCTGGGCCGGTGGCCTACAAGAAGGGACGGGCCACTACTATAGCATACAGGGTCCGGTGCTTTTGATAGAATACGACAACACCCAGAACAATGCCAACCACGTGCATTCCGTGGTACGCGATCTCACAAACGACTTTGGCCGGGATATACTGCAAGAACATTATCAACAGGAACACTAGATCGATCCCCCATTCTTTTAAAATAGATCTAAAAACAAAAAGGATGTACCATAAATCATGCTTTGTTCCGCAATTTGGTTATCTTTATATGTTTAGAATTCGTCGCCTGCGAATAACTTCCCCTAATCAGGGAATTTCCCCCGGTATTTTGTATTAATAACCTTAATTTGTTTAAAATGAAAGCAAAGCTGAGTTTGGTTTTTGGTGCTGTAATACTCCTTATCACAGTACATTATGTTACCAGTACACGATCTGAAAATAAAATCGACAAGTCTCAAAAGGCTTCTTACTATTCCATAAAATGTACGGTCGCCAAATACCTACTGGGGGAAGTGGATACCACGCAACAAATTGCGCCCCTGTTCGAAAACCTTGGTGATTTAAATTTTACGATAAGTACAAAAAACAAGGAAGCGCAGAATTTTTTTAACCAGGGCCTTAAACTGACCTATGCCTTCAATCATGCGGAGGCGCACAGGTCCTTTATGGAAGCCTCACGTCTGGATCCTTCTGCGGCAATGACCTATTGGGGTCAGGCTTATTCCTTAGGACCCAATATCAATGATCCGCTGCCGGATGATGAACGAAAAAATAAATACAACGAGGCATTGGAAAAGGCCCAAAAAATGGCCTCAAAGGCATCCCCAAAAGAACAGGCTTTGATAGAGGCACTTGGGTCGAGGTATAGTACTGATCTCAGTAAGGATGTGGCTGAATTGAATATGGCTTATATGAACGCTATGGCCAAAGTGCTAAAAAAGTTTCCTGAAGATGACAACGTTCAAATATTATACGCAGCTTCAGTTATGAATACCGTACCCTGGAATTATTGGGATGCTGATGGAAATCCTTCTCCAAACATCGCCGAGGCCAAAGCAGCTTTGGAAAAAGCGATGGAAATCAATCCGGATAATCCCGGCGCCCATCATTACTATATCCATATGGTGGAATTACCAACGCCTGATCTGGCGGTACCCAGTGCAGAAAAATTAGGTTCCCTTATGCCTGCCGCGGGTCATATCGTACATATGCCCTCGCATATCTACATCCGTGTAGGCCGGTACAAAGATGCCGTTACAGCCAATGAAGCTGCCATCCTGGCCGATGAAGATTATATTTCACAGTGTTATTCCCAGGGCCTGTACCCCCTCGGTTACTATCCGCACAATATTCATTTTCTGTGGTCTGCATCGAGTTTATTGGGCAATAGCAAATTGGCGATAGATGCCGCAAAAAAAACCGCCGAAAAAGTTCCTACCGGTGAACTGACTTCCCTCCCATTTCTACAGGATTTTGCATCAACACCCCTGCTGGCCTATACAAGGTTTGGCAAATGGAACGAAATTCTGACCATTCCCGCACCCAATTCGGAAATAAAACATCTGAATCTGATGCGCCATTATGCAAGGGGACTGGCATTTATAAGAAAGGGGAACGCAAAAGAAGCCCGGGAAGAACTGGAAGCGATTGCCGGCTTAAAGAATGACCCGGAATTGGAGGAATTAGTAGCTACGGCAAATAATAATTCCAAAACCATCGCAAATGTCGCTTATGAAGTCGTTGCGGGTGAATTGGCCGCACTCGAAGGGGATTTGTCCAAGGCCATTGATCATCTCCGACAAGCGGTCGAGGCAGAGGACCAATTAGTGTATACGGAACCTTCAGCCTGGCACATTCCGCCAAGGCAAACCCTGGGAGCGATCCTTCTGAAGGCAGGTGAGCACGAAGAAGCCGAGAAAATCTACCGGGAAGACCTGAAGTTGCTTCGACAAAACGGATGGTCACTCATGGGTTTATATCAGAGTCTGAAGGCACAGGGAAAGATGGGAGAAGCCAATACGATCAAAGCAGAGTATGATAAAGCCTGGGCAGATGCCGACATTGAAATTGAGACATCCATTCTATGAGTTGAAATAAAGACGGAAACATCCTTCCGGATGGGTTCCATTTGATGAAAAGTTGAAGGACCTGATGCTGATGAAATTCCTTAAGAAACCCTATATTTCGCAGGAATTGGCTGTATTTCTTGCAGCCCTGGTGCTGGTTTTTGCAGTCCGGGAATGTAGCTCTGAAAACGAGCTGCCGGTGTATCAACCTTCATACCTCAATCCGGCCCTTGTAGATGTAAGTAAGCGGGCGGTAGTCCGGGACCATCGGGTGGCTGAGTTTAAGTTGATCAATCAGGATGGCGATACCATTACCCAGAATGATTATAATAACCATATTTACGTTGCAGATTTCTTTTTTACCCGCTGCCCGAGCATTTGTCCGATAATGACTAACAATATGGCAAAGCTTCAGGCCCG
>DATGCB010000231.1:0-2669 GCA_035312365.1 Eudoraea sp.
GTATTAAGGGACTATAATTTCTATACCCAAAAACTATAAGTTGTGTTTTATTTTACGATTGATATTCTGGGAACACTTGCCTTTGCCATCTCCGGGGTCTTGGTGGCCATGGAAAAGAAGCTGGATCTTTTCGGCGTATTTATCATTGCTTTTGTAACGGCGGTTGGCGGGGGTACCCTGAGAGATCTGCTGATTGGTTACACCCCGGTTGCCTGGATGCGTGATTCCTTTTATGTATCCACTATTTTAACAGCTGTGATCTTTGCCATTCTTTTCAGAAATCAATTGAAATACTTCAGGACGTCTCTTTTTTTATTTGACACTATTGGAATCGGCCTGTATACCATGGTGGGGATTGAAAGGGGGCTTTCGGCAGGCCTTATGCCAGTGATGTGTATTGCCCTGGGTACGATTACAGCCAGTTTCGGTGGCGTTATTCGTGACATTCTCTGTAATGAGATCCCGGTGATCTTCCGGCGGGAGATATATGCCACGGCCTGTATCCTAGGGGGAGCAGGGTACTTTTTATTGCGAAAACTTCCCTTTGACAATGAATATGCGTATGTCGCAGCCATCCTTATTGTCATTGGAATACGCGTAGCAGCGGTTAAATTCAGGATTGCGCTCCCGAATATTTACAGGAAGTGAACGCTCCCGGATGCCGGCAACCCAAAAGAATGATGCCCGGTGAGCATTGAAAGTCAGCCAATGCCCGATCATAATGGATCATTCCGCCCTAATCCAGGACCTCTGCCTTTAAGATGTAGATATTTTCCAGGGGCCAGTCACCGTCCCCTACCGGTTGTGTGTTGATGGTATCCACAACGTCCATTCCTTCAATTACCCTGCCAAAAGGGGTATAGTTGCCATCCAGGTGATACGAACCTGGTTTGGTCACCACAATAAAAAACTCAAAAGGTGAGGCCAGCATATGGGGATTATCGATCTCACTGCTCGGCATGGAGATCGTACCCCTGTGATGCCTGTGCCCTTTCCGGGTATCGGGCGGGAGCAAATACCTGCCTATATCGCTTCGCTTTCTGGCGGTTTCCCGGTTATCCGCGTTTCCTCCCTGTATAATAAAATCCTTGACCACGCGATGAAACATGGTATTATCAAAATAACCTTTCCTGGCCAGGTAAATAAAATTGGCCTTGTGATAGGGCACATCGTCATAAAGCTCCACGGTAAAACTGCCCAGATTTGTAGTAAGTTTTACGCGGTTTTCCTTCAGGCCTTTCTGGTATTCAAAAAAGAAATCGATGGCATTCTCCTCTGTTAATACGAAGGCTTCTTCTTTTTTTTCCGGGACCACCGAATCTTTGGCGATGGTATCAACTACGGTCTTTTTCTTCACCGGACCTTCTGGTTTTTCCTTCGGTGCCTCCCCGCAGGCGACTAAAAAAAATAGTGGTATTATTGTACGGCAGGTGAATATTTTGAGCGACATGGACTATGATATTTTTTCCCAACAAGTAGCAAAAATAAAAAATCTACCACTACCCGGCGTTGCTTCACACTATAAAATGGCACCGGAAGTCAGGGTTAAAGAACTTAAGGCAGGGATGAAAGTGGACCGAAATCCAAAAAAAGCAGGGGTGATGGCGCTTTTTTATCCGGATGATGATTACAGAACTCATTTTCTGCTGATTCACAGAAAATCATATCCCGGAGTGCATTCGGATCAAATTAGTTTTCCGGGTGGGAAAGTGGAAAAGGGCGATCCGGACCTAATGGCCACGGCCTTAAGGGAAACGCACGAGGAGGTCGGGGTACCCCCCCAGGACGTTCTTGTGATCCGCGAAATGACCGAGGTGTATATACCCCCCAGTAATTTTATCGTGCAGCCCTACCTCGGGCTTTATAAAAAAGAATTTCCCTTTGTGCCCCAGGAAGCCGAGGTGGCCGCTGTGGTTGAGGTATCCCTGGATGATTTTATGAGCGATAGCAATATCACAACACAATTACTGTCAACTTCCTATGCACGTAATATTGAAGTCCCCGCATTTTCATTGAACGGCCATGTTGTATGGGGTGCCACTGCCATGATGATGAGTGAGATCAGGGAAATGTTTAAGCGCGTGTTCTAGGACATATTTTGTAAATTTAAAACCTATGGCTTTATTCAGGAAGAATCCTTTCGGGCATATTCTGTTCATAAAGAAGTTGTTGATCCGGGTATTGGGATTAATCACCCACCAGCGGTATAAGGGATTTAATACATTGGAAATTGAAGGTTCGGAGATTATCCGGCAATTGCCCGGTAAGAATGTCCTGTTCGTCAGTAACCACCAAACCTATTTTGCAGATGTTGTAGCTATGTTTCACGTTTTTAATGCGAGCCTGAAGGGGAGGGATGATTCTATCAAAAACATTGGTTACCTGTGGAATCCTAAATTAAATATGTACTACGTGGCTGCAGCTGAGACCATGAAGAAGAGCTTGCTAACCAAAATTCTTGCCTATGTGGGATCTATTAGTATAGAGCGTACCTGGCGGGCCGAAGGAAAAGATGTGAACAGACACGTAAAGTTTAGCGATATTACCAATATTGGCATGGCCCTGGAAGATGGTTGGGTCATTACTTTTCCTCAGGGAACTACGACGCCCTGGAAGCCATTGCGTAAAGGTACGGCCCATATCATAAGGCGATATAAGCCTGTGGTGGT
>DATGCB010000232.1:0-4809 GCA_035312365.1 Eudoraea sp.
GAAACGAAGCAAAGAAAGTACACTTTTTCACTAGGTGTTTTTTAAAATCTAGCAATTTTAAAAACCGCTCATATGGCCTAAATTATCTCCAGGGCTTCAATAATTCTTAACGCCCATATTCCCTACACTACGGAAAAAGAAATACCCGGTATGAACGCATTGATTTAATTCCGGCCTATTTTTCTTTTGGTAGTAAATCAAGGGATTTGTACTAAGGATGGGGGAAACGAAGGTTTTTCAGAAATAATGGCGCTGCCAGCGGAAGTGCGTTTCGCGTTAGCGAAAAAGAGCATGGAGCGATTGCAGCGTCCATGGTTTTGGCCCTGGCCAAAAATTTCCTAATAAACCTTCTTGATTTTTTGGTTCGTTTTATTCATGTGAATTCTATTTTATTTTAAAGGTATTCATGAATGCTCCGCATTTGCATCAAGGCAAAATGAACAATAAAGAAACGAAGCAAAAGAAAAGATGCCATATCCTGAATTAACGAACTTCTGAAGATTCCGGTCTTCTTTTGAATAAATTTTTACGATCGTGTCTTCCTTCATATTTCGTATATTCATCATCGATTTGTTAACAATCACGGATGACCACGGCTCAAAAATCTGTCCCAAACCTCCTTCTCGTTTTATTGCTGTTTTTCCAGTTGGGCATCAGTTTTAGTTGTAAAGACGAAAAAACCGGTGTTGAAAAAACACAGGCTTCCGATAGTACTTCTACCCTGGAAAAACCCGTAAATAAAATCAACATTATTTTTGATACGGATGCGAATAACGAATTGGACGACCAGCATGCCCTGGCCTATTTACTATTCAATGGTGATACTTTTGACGTTTCCGGGATCACCGTAAATGCCACCAAAAGCGGCGGAGGTATTCAGGGCCATTACGATGAGGCGGCACGGGTGCTGCAATTGTGTAATCTAACCGGTACCATTCCGCTTTTAAAAGGAGCCAACGGCAATTTTGCAGCGATCGCTGCAAATTTTGATCCGGGGAACTTTGACGGGCAGGATGGAGTGGATTTCATTTTGGAAGAAACAAAGACGGATTCCACTGTGGTCGTTGCAGTGGGTAAATTAACCAATATCGCCCTGGCCTTAAAAAAAGATCCATCCTTTGCCAGCAGGACTAAAATCATTTGGTTGGGCTCCAACTATCCCGAACCGGGGGAATACAATCAGGACAATGATACCATCGCTATGAACTATGTCCTTAACAGTGCCATACCCTTTGAAATGGTGACCGTTCGTTACGGAAAACCCTCTGGCACAGATGCGGTCAGTGTTACACAGGAAGAGATCAATCGGAAAATGCCCGGATTGGGGATTCGGCTAACAAGGCCGGTTACAGGAAGACACGGGGGAGAATTCAGTACCTTCGGGGATTATTCAGTCAGCCTCTTTGAACACATCTTTGACCATGTGGAAAATCCGGGGAGTAAAAGAACACGGCCATTGTTTGATATGGTTGCAGTAGCCATTCTGAAAGATCCGGCCTGGGGGCAAAAAAAAGAAATTCCAGCTCCTGTTCTCATCGATAATACATGGATGGAGCGCTCCAACAACCAAAGGAAAATTACCGTTTGGGAGCATTTTAGGAAGGAAGATCTGCTAAACGATTTCTACCGCTCCATGGAACATCCCACGCTTGTTTCAGGCTCCAGGTGATCCGGAACATGGCAAGGAGTTCGCGGAACTCCGGCAGCCCCGATATTTAAAAGGTGACATTACGTGCATTGACAAGATGATCCCGGCAATTAAGGCCAATGGGATCGCAGTTTATCCTTTCAAACGCCGTGTTTTTCCTGGTTATCCAAAATATTCCGATCAATGATGACATCGATCATCCCCGGGGGGCAGAAGAATTTGTAACTTTGGGTAAAATTCAAAGGTATGTTGACTAAGAAGGTAGAAAAAGCATTGAACGATCAGATCCGGATAGAAGCAGAGTCTTCCCAGGTTTATCTTTCCATGGCTTCCTGGGCCGAAGTAAAAGGACTTGAAGGTATTTCACTGTTCATGTATAAACATTCTGATGAGGAACGACTTCATATGTTAAAGCTTGTCAAATACGTTAATGAAAGGGGAGGCCATGCCCATATCTCGGACCTGAAGGCCCCGGAAACAGAATTTGGTACCTTTCAGAAAATGTTCCAGGAGTTGTATGATCATGAAATCTTTGTTTCAGGGAGCATAAATGAGTTGGTTCATGTGGCGCTGCAGGAAAAAGACTATGCAACCCATAATTTCCTGCAGTGGTACGTAGCCGAACAAATAGAGGAAGAAGCCCTTGCCAGGACCATTCTGGATAAGATTAACCTGATTGGGAATGACAAAGGGGGGCTTTACCTGTTCGACCGTGATGTACAACAGATCGCCGCAGATAGCGCGGCCGGAAATCCCAATGTTTAACCCTCCGGAGACCCAATCCGGTGATTTGGTTTTTTAAGGAAATTCCTATTGCCGATTTTCTTTATTATACGGAAGTATTGTTTTGGCAGTGTTGGCCAAGGATACCACGGCAGGTTCTCCGTTATCCGGGTTGCCGACCTCGGCATAAAATGAAGCCTGATGGTAATAGTACTGTCCATGCGTACATAGCGCATCACAGCGTTGGGCGTGATCGTTATAAACAGCCAGTTTGGCATTCACATATGCCTGGTATCCCTGATAGCTCTTTTTTTTGAGCGCTTTTTCAAAAATTCTTTGGTCCTTCCAGTAATCGACCTCATCCTCCAGCTGTGGCAATTGTAACGTTTGCTCAATGATGGCGTCCTTTCTACCGCGTTCTACAAAATAGATCTGGTTGTTGTCTTGGCTCGGGAAGCCCTGGGCGAATGTGCTTAAAGGACAACACAACAATGCCAGGAACATCAAAACTCCTATGTGTCTTATCCTTTTCATCATTTGGGATTTCAATTAATCTTCAGGGAACATCGTAACAATTTGATACAAAAAGGTAGTAATAGTAGCAGGTAGTACAAAGGAAAAGGGGCAAATTACTCCCTTTTTCGATAAGATGTATGTTCGAATACGATTCGGGGAAGGACAAAAGCGTCAATTGGGCAAAGGAACATGACTCACCCTTTGTTGTTATATTCCCGTGTTTACCAGGATCTTCCGTTTCCGGAACAGGAGGTTGATCAGAGGTCTCAGAAAGTACCCGTGCCGCCATTTGCAATAAAAAATCCCGGTATCGGGCAATACCGGGATTCCATCTGCGGGGGGAGTTCTTTATCCTTTCCCCAACATGAGGAGCTCATTGCATTTTACCTCGGTAACATACTTCTTCTCCCCTTCCTTATTCTCGTAAGACCGGTGGATGAGTTTTCCCTCCACGGCTACTTCCTTCCCTTTGGCAAGATAATTTTCAACGATCTCAGCCGTCTTCCCCCAGGCCACGATATTGTGCCATTGGGTGTCTTCCACTTTTTCGCCTTTTGCATTGCGGTAGGTTTCATTGGTGGCTATAGAAAATTTTGCCAGTTTACCTCCGTTGTCCAGGTTTACAATTTCCGGGTCCTGCCCCAAATGTCCAATCAACTGTACTTTGTTTCTAAGTGCGTTCATAATTACTAAATTTTTAAGGTTAAACAGTCAATACTATCGGCGGACTTTCCTCCGACAGGACAAACATAGGACGCCTTAAAAAAAGGATTCGGTTGGGAAATATTTATTTTCGTTTGTAACCGTTTGTTGTCGTTTGTACGCATTAATATGGTGCCCATGTAAGGCACCTATATACAAAAGGGGGCCATGGGATCGTGGTATTACCCAATACCTGCTTAGGAAAATTGCGGAACGTCTGTTTCAGCCCTATTTTCAAGGGACCTCCTCTTTAATCCATTTTTTTATGGCTGGATCCCTAGGTCGGGCCGGTTTATTCTTTACCTTGTCCCCTGTTGCATTTTACAGCCAACAAAACAACAGAAAAACAACTCGTTTTTTAGCGGCATTTGTCAACCGTCACAATTTCAAAATGAACTCCGGAATGAAACTGACCAACCGTTTTTTATCGTTAGACGTTTTTAGAGGTCTGACCATTTGTTTAATGATCGTCGTAAATTCCCCCGGTACGGGGGCAGATATTTATCCCTACCTGGCCCATGCAGATTGGTTTGGTTTTACACTGGCCGACCTGGTATTTCCGTCTTTTCTTTTTGCCATGGGGAACGCGATGAGTTTTTCCATGAAAAAATTCCAATCCGTTGAACCCCGGTTATTCTGGAAAAAAATTCTTCGGCGAACCTTCCTGATTTTCCTCTTTGGTTATCTGATGTACTGGTATCCCTTTTTCCAACAGGCGTCGGATGGCTGGGAACTAAAACCCATTAGTGAAACCCGTATAATGGGCGTATTGCAGCGAATTGCCTTGTGCTATTTTTTTGCAGCCATAATGCTGTATTATTTGGCCCGAAGATCGGTGATTATCCTTTCCGCAGCCGCTCTTTTAGGGTATTGGGGAATCCTGTATCTGTTTGGCGAACCAGGTGGTGTATTGGACATGGCCACCAATGCGGGGACCAAGCTCGATTTTGCGATTCTTGGAGAAGGCCATATTTACAAAGGGGATAAAATTCCTTTTGATCCGGAAGGTATTTTAAGTACCCTGCCCGCGATCGTCAATGTGGTCGCAGGATATTTTGCAGGAGTTTTTGTGCAGGAAAAAGGAAAAACTTTTGAGGGCATCTCAAAACTACTCATTGCAGGATTTCTGATAACTTCACTGGCTTTGTGGTGGGACCTGATTTTTCCTATTTCAAAAAAACTATGGACCAGTTCATTTGTGCTCTATACTGTAGGATTGG
>DATGCB010000233.1:0-7605 GCA_035312365.1 Eudoraea sp.
CATGATATTCAATATACCCAGATGCCGCATGGGCAGCCAGCCATTCTCTTACATAGCGCTCCGAAGTGCCGGTCACATCTGCCAGCTGTTTGGAACCTAAGGGCCCATATTCTTCAATGGCTTTATACAGCCCTAACCGATCCCCTAAAATGATGAGCGGGCCAATGGCCGCCGCACCCATTTCAGTAACCATCTTGCCCAGTAGCGCATGTAATTTCTCTTCATTCACCTGTGGTGACTTTTGTTCGTTTACCTCCATAGTAAAAAATTAATTAAGTTAATAATGATTCCTTAAGATCCAACCAAGAATGCAGGGGGAACTACCAAACCAAATTTGATTAGTTGCATGCCAATGTCCAATGTTTACTTCAAATATAAAAGGGGGGATTACTTTGAAATGGCATCCATACTTTAAAGTAAAAGCAGGATTGCTATTCGGGGGAAGCAGATCAATTTACTAAAATTAACCTTAATAACCTATTGAAATAATACACTTTTAAGAAATACATCGGCGGCCCTCATCCCCATCGGAAGCATGTGAGGTCCGGACCGACGTTCATAAGAACGAAATTAAAAGGTAGGGGCGCATAATTTAAGGTATGACCAGGGGCACAAGGGGCAGATAAAGTAGTCATTCCTAAAACGCTCAGAGCAAATTTCCGGGCCATCAAATGTAAATCGGTTGTGCTTTTTGCCTATTGCAACCTGCCCATCACAGCATTTTTTGGGATCATTAACTATTGAAAACAACGAATGAAAGCTCTAAGTATCCTCAACACAATGATCATCAAAGTAAAATTGATCAGGATCAACTTCTTTTGTGCCGGACCGAATGAGCCCATTCGGATGTGTTTCTACCCGGGCTATTGTATTCATTCAAGGGAAGGCAGTTAGAAAGTTATTCAGTCCGGAATAAGTAGTGTCAACCATTTTATACATCTTATGATATGGTTTTTTATAAGACTTTGCCATATTAGGATTGCTTTAGGACCGGGGCGGCAACAAGTTGAAATAGGCTAATGGGAAGAAGGAAGTTCCGGGTAAGAAAAAGACCGGCCGGGATCAGAACAGAGATACATAGGACTACTTTCAAATTATCTGTATAGTTATGTAACCCCATAATACCCCGGTCTTAAATGGGGTTAAAATCGGGTTCAAAAAAAAACCGAAGCATAATACTTCGGTTTATACACTGATTTATAATTTCTCGTAGTATAAAATACACTACTTCTGATTATGCCCCTACCTATTGCCGTTATTTTCGGTAAGTATGTCCTCATGTACCTTTTGTAAATCGAGATCTATACGATTATTATGATCACTTTGCTCTGAGGGCAAGCCTTGTTGTGGGTCGTATAGTTCCTCTTTAGAGCATGCAGATACAAGTACCACTAATGAAATATAAAGGAATATGATTGATAAATTTTTCATGATTGTTTTTTTAAGATTGTGAATAAACTATTGAATACTAACCAGGACGGATCACTTGATCTTGCCATTGGCATCACATTTTATACGCTTCTTTTGATCACCTTTTCTAAGATGTAGCTTATAAACTTTTTTAGGGTCTTTTCCTGAAGTGTAGAAGACCGAATACGAATTGCCTTCCATTTCCCATCCGGGATAAGTGCTGAAGACCGCATTCCTGACGGCTGGCGATAAAATGATGTCCTTATATCGCTCGTGTGAATTTACAATTCTACCGGCACGATCATAGGTGGCAAGAATCTTGTCGTCCTTTTGATCAAAGCTGAATTCATAATACTGCTCTTTTTTATTATATGCCGGAGATTTGGTAATGTCGTAGGAGGCTGCTTTCCTTTGTAGGTTTACAACTCTTATGGCTTCAACACCGCTGCTTACCACAGAGAGGTAGCTCAGATTTGCGGGCATTAAAGTGATGCCCTTCAGTTCTAATTCCTTAGCTCCTTCTATGGAAGCCTGTGCATACGAAAGGCTGGAAAGCCCCAAAACAAAAATACAGATCAATAACTTTTTCATGATATTATAATTTAAAGGTTAATACTTAATTATTTGCTATTTGCAACTAGCGTTTTCCAATTGGTATTTTCTTGTTTTATAAATTCCACTAACTATCTCCCTGGTTCCCAGAACTGTAGAATAAATTCTCATTTCCATTGATTTCTACATATCTTTGATTTAGGTTAACATCCCAGTCGGATTATTAATCCTATTTTCAATCGTTTTACCCTTGGTCTTGAGAAAGAAGAAATGGTTAACACGGAATTGAAAAAAAGCAGGTAAATGGATCAACATACCCTTAACGAACTCATTTCTGACGACAGGTTAAAACTCAAGGCCCTATACAATAAGTACCGGGCAGAATTTCTTGGTTTTGGCAAAAGATACGGCCTTGATAAGGAGGTATTGGCCGATGTTTACCAGGAAGCATTTTTAGCATTGCGCAAGCGAGGGATCAGCGGTAAACTCAACACTATTAAAAGCAGTATGAAGACCTATCTTTTTGGTATAGGCAAGTACATGATCTATGATGCCTTAAAAGAAAAAAACAGGAAAGTACCTTACGAAGCTAACCTTCACATTGCCGGGGAGGAGATGGAGGAAATAACGCTGGAGCCAGCTTCCGAACTTACGCCCCGCCAGGAACTATTGCGAAAATATTTTAAGGAACTGGGAGAAAAATGCAGGCAGGTGTTAACTTTATTCTATTACAGGGGACTAAGCATTAAGGAGATTGCCCTAAAGGCCGGTTACGAAAATGAAAATGTTGTGAAGGCCCACAAATCACGATGCCTGAGAATGTTAAGAGAAAAGATCAACACTTAGAATTATGGACCGTGACCTATTGATAGAACGATTTATACAGGGGACCCTGACCGTGAAGGAGCAACGGGAATTTGACACCCTTGTAAGGAATGACAATGATTTTAAAGAAGAAGTAGAATTCCATATCAACGTCGGCAAAGTGAGCGAAGCGGAAGATGATGACAACTTTAGAAAGCTCCTTTCCGAATTTGAGTCCGAAGCTTTAAAAGAACGTTCCGGAACGAAAAAATTCACCAGGAAATGGATGGTGGCGGCTTCCCTGATCCTGATAGCCGGAATTGCCTGCTTTTTCATAATAATGCAACCCCCAACCACCCAGGAATTATTTGACCAAAGTTTTGTCCCCTATCGCAATGTGGTACATACCATAGTCAGAGGGGAGCAAGTTCAGGATACCCGGACAAAGGCATTTTCCTCCTATGCGGCCGGCGAATATGAAGCGTCCGTCAGCCTGTTTTCTGCATTATACGAGGATGAAAAAACGCCCTATTATCTTTTCTACAAGGCAAATGCCCTGATTCAGTTGAACAGGGCGGAAGAGGCTATCCCGTTATTAAAAGAACACATGACCACCAATGATTCGCTGGCCGATAAATCGGCCTGGTATTTGGCCATGGCCTATCTGCAGCTAAACGACCGGGAAAACGCCATTAAAATGTTGAAGGATGTGGTCGGCGATGGTGGCTTTAATACTGCGGAAGCCAGCCAATTACTGGAGGATCTTGACTAAACGGGTCCTGAAGACAAATAGCACCAACACCACCAGGCCAATTCCTGTGAGCGCCCAGTACCGGTAAGGTTCAGTAGAGATGGCTGCATTATCCCCCACAACCACAAAACCAGCCCAGTAGTAGGGATGTTTTAGTTCTTCTTCCTTGGAAAAATGCCGGCTCATCGGCAAGATTTCATATAGGGTACCGGTAAATTAGATTCCTTCACATTGATGCTATTATAATCAAATCCATGTCATGCATTAGTCAGGGAAGCTTTTAAATAGTATTCCTCCACTTCCTCTAAAGTTTTACGGCTATTCTGGTATGCCTTATTCTTAAATATGTGTAAGAATGTAAAATGAAGCATCCGCAATATTACAGCAGCTACTCATTTTTTTCCGGCCCGGTCTATACGGCCGTTCTGACTTTAAAGTGAATTGGAACGCGGAGTGGTTTTAAAGATATCTGTGGATTGATCTCTACGCTTGTAATTTCAGTACTCAGTTTATAGTTCCGGAGCAACAGCGCCACGGTCATGATCATCTCGTACATTGCAAAATTATTTCCCACGCACATTCGGGGCCCTGCACCAAAAGGATAGTAGTAATCCGAAAGCTCCTTTTTTGTGGTAGCGCTAAATCGTTCAGGATTAAATGCATTGGGATCTTCCCAAAAATCAGCATAGCGATGGAGTTCATACAGGGATATTAAAATCATGGTATTCTTCGGGATATGCATGCCCTTAAAATGATCATGCGCAATCGCGTTCCGGTCTATGTAATATGCCGGTGGATACAACCGCATGCTTTCCTCAACACAGTGGGTAATATACCCCAGTTTGGCCAAATGCTCCAGTTGCAGCCCTTTTTCAAAATCGATAGACGACGCTTCCTCGAACGCTTTTTCCTGTGCCTGAGGATGCTTTGCGAGCAAAAAATGGGTAAAACTCATGGCGTTGGCAGTAGTTTCATGCCCGGCGATAAATAGAATCAACACTTCATCTATCAACTGCTCCCTGGACATTGGTGAACCGTCCTCATACCTGGCTTGCAGTAACATGTCTAACAGATCATCCTTTTCCTCCCCTGAAGCTATCCGTTCTTCAATGATCCCGTTTAGCAGCCTACAGGCATCGCCATACAGATCCACGTGTTCCCTGATTTGCCCGCTCAACCTAAGCCACCATTTTAAATAGGGTTGCCGCATTTCCCTGATCAGCATGTTCTGATTCGCTTCTGTTATGGCTTTGAGTTTTGCCATGGATTGTTTAATGTCACTTCTCGAAAACAACGTCCTGGAGACTACCTGAAAAGCAAGATCCCCCATTAATGGAAATACATCAAGGGTTTGGTCTGGTTGAATCCTCAGCACTTCGCACCTGATGGCATTTACCATTTCGGTCAACAGGCCTGCCAGTTTTTTTTTGTGAAATGCCGGTTGCACCATCCGCCGGTGCGTACGCCAGTGATCCCCATTGGAAGTCAGTATCCCATGTCCAATGTACTTCGCCAGGTCCCTTGTCTGAAGTGGCGACTTGTTATAAAATTTATGCTGTTTTTGAAGTATATGCCTGATAAGTGCCGGATCTCTTGTAAAAACGACCGACTTCCCCGGTCCCACTTTCACCCTGAAACTATCCCCGAATTTTTGGAAATTCTCATGGTGGAAAGGAAGGGGGTTTTTAAGAATCTGTTTTCTGTTTTTAAAGACTTCATATAAGGAGATACCCGGGAGGTGCTTCATAATTCATCCAAAAACCAATGGACATAACCACATTTCTCGCAAATGCAGCAGTGGGCCTCCGAATCAGCCCGATCCATTTCAATTAAAGAAGCCGACCCGGGGTTTAACAGGGTTTTCGGAGGGTAGAGCACGGGGTGGTCACAAATACTACACTTAAGTTGCCTGCCTTTTACCCCAGGCTGCCCTGGCTGTTTCTTTATTGTAAAAAACGTCATTTTTCCTGCATTAAAACAACCCCGGCTGTATACCGCCTTTGATCCTGCCCAGGTGCTTATAGGCCAGTTCTGTAACTTCCCGTCCCCTGGGGGTCCGCATAATAAATCCCTGCTGGATTAAAAAAGGTTCATAAACCTCTTCAATGGTCTCTGCGTTTTCAGAAACGGCCGTAGCCAGTGTAGAGATCCCCACAGGGCCGCCTTTGAATTTGTCAATAATGGTTGTCAGTATTTTATTGTCCATTTCATCCAGGCCATGAGCATCCACATGGAGAGCTTTGAGTCCGTATTTGGAGATCTCCATGTCAATATTACCGCTGCCCTTGATCTGGGCAAAATCGCGCACCCGCCTCAACAAGGCATTACAGATCCTGGGGGTGCCCCTGCTGCGTCCCGCAATTTCTATGGCCGCATCATTTGTAATTTGCACCTTCAGGATATCTGCACTACGTTCAACAATGGTGGACAACAGTTCCGTGTTATAGTATTCCAAACGGCTGGATATCCCAAACCGGGCGCGCATAGGGGCCGTCAGTAAGCCCGATCGGGTGGTAGCCCCTATTAAGGTAAAGGGATGGAGGTTAATCTGCACGGAGCGGGCGTTGGGCCCTGTCTCGATCATGATGTCAATTTTATAATCCTCCATGGCCGAATAGAGATATTCTTCAACCACTGGACTCAACCTGTGAATTTCATCTATAAATAGGACGTCCCGTTCTTCGAGATTGGTAAGCAGGCCAGCGAGATCCCCCGGCTTATCCAGTACGGGCCCTGAGGTGACCTTGATACCCACGCCGAGTTCATTAGCCAGTATGTGTGCGAGCGTGGTTTTTCCCAATCCCGGAGGCCCGTGAAACAAGGTGTGGTCCAGGGCTTCATTACGGAGGTTGGCCGCCTGTACAAAGATCTTCAGATTTTCAAGTACCTGTACCTGTCCGGTAAAATCATCAAAGGAAATAGGGCGAAGCGCCCTTTCAATTTCAAGTTCTTCCTGGGAGAAGTTCTCTGCCGTTGGGTCTAAGTGCTCGTTCATACGTTGACAAAGATAGGAGAAAATAGGATAGATAAAACCCCTCCCAATCCGCTTTAGCACAGAAGCCTTCCCAAAGGGGAAAACCTTGGCTCCTGCAATATAAGGCAGGTAAAATTATTCCCGACAAGTAAAAATCCGGTAAACATCCAAACGTTCGGAATATGACATTTGTCATCTTTTTTGAGGCAATTTATCGCATTCTTTGTACTCAATCAGAAGACAAAATAAATAACCCCTAGAACAACAGAACCATGGCGGCTACTTTCAATCTCCATAAATACGGTATAGAAACCGAAAAAATATACAGGAATACAAGCGTTCCCATACTGTACGAACTGGGATTACGCCTGGAAAAGGGTACCGCCATTTCTGATGTGGGCGCACTGATGACTTTTTCAGGTGAAAAAACAGGTCGAAGTCCAAAAGACAAACGCATCGTAAAACATCCTGATTCGGAAAAAAATATTGACTGGGGGGCTATTAATATTGGCTTGGATGAACATACGTTTATGGTGAACCACGAACGGGCCCTGGACTATCTGAACATCTGCGACCATCTTTATGTTGTGGATGCCTATGCCGGTTGGGATCCAAAATACCGAATTAAGACCAGGATCATTTGTACCCGGGCCTATCATGCCCTTTTTATGCAAAACATGTTGATTATGCCAACCGCTGAGGAGCTGGCAAACTATGGGGAACCTGATTACGTAATTTTAAATGCCGGCGGTTTCCCGGCCAACCGGTATACGTCGGAGATGACTTCAAAGACCAGCATCGATGTCAACCTGGAGCGGAAAGAAATTGTGATTTTGGGCACTCAATATGCCGGGGAAATGAAAAAGGGAATTTTTTCCATCATGAATTATTTGATGCCTTTGCAAGGCGTCCTCCCTATGCATTGCTCCGCAAACGTTGGTGAGCAGGATGATGTTACCATCCTGTTTGGGTTATCGGGTACCGGTAAAACCACGCTCAGTGCAGACCCAAAACGTAGATTAATTGGGGATGATGAACATTGCTGGACGGACGAAGGCACATTTAATATTGAGGGAGGATGTTACGCAAAAGCCATCAATTTGTCCGCTGAAAA
>DATGCB010000234.1:0-4069 GCA_035312365.1 Eudoraea sp.
AGATTCCTCAACAACTCCAAATTGCTTGCCATATCCAAAGGTGGCCCGGATATTTCCACTGCCGTAATTGGTGGCCCAGGATAAATTCTGGTTTTGGGAGACCGAGGTTCTCGTCACAAGACGTTGCCAATCCGTGTTGGCCCCAAAATCCTGGTCGGAAGCTACGCCCCCGAATTGGGTAACGGCTGCGAGAAACTGATCCCGCTTAAGTAAGTCGTACTCATTGGCCGGCGTGGAAATACTCATAGAAGAAGAAAATTCAAACACTCCTGTACCGGCTTTTCCACTTTTAGTAGTGATGATCACTACCCCGTTGGCCCCTCTGGACCCATATATAGCAGTAGCGGAAGCATCTTTAAGGACACTGATACTCTCAATGTCGGCCGGATTCAAAAAGCTCAGCGGGTTTTTCGGAGCACTGGACCCAATTCCAATATCGGTTCCCTCTGCGGAGGTGTTATCCCCTGCAAGCGGCACACCATCCACTACAAATAACGGGTTGTTATTTGAACGGACAGAATTGGTACCCCTGATACGGAATTCAATACCCGCACCCGGTTCACCACTGGTCTGTGTAATCTGTACCCCGGCGGTCTTCCCCTGGATTAATTGCTCGGGGGAGGAAATAACCCCACCGTTGAAATCCTCGGCGGTAACCGCGGCAACCGACCCGGTTGCATCTTTTACCGTAGTGGTACCATATCCAATGATCACCACTTCATCCAACGCCTGGGCGTCTTCCTGTAAGACGACATTAATTGTGGTCTGCCCACCTACGACGATTTCCTGAGTACTGTAACCAATATAACTGAAAACAAGGGTGGCGCCGCCATCCTCGAGCGTTAGAATGTAGTTACCGTCAAAATCGGTTTGTGTACCGTTGGTTGTTCCCTTTTCCACAACGCTTGCCCCTGGCAGGGGTCCGGTGGCATCAGAAACAGTACCAGATACTTCTTGCGCTTCCACCAGCCCGCAACAAAATATTGCCCCAGCCAGCAAAAAGCCTTTGAGTAGCGTAATCTTCATAAAGAGTTAATTTAAGTTTAGTTAATTTTAATTCCAAAGTTAAACATATATAAAAAAATTGTTAAAAGCCTGTACATAATACATTATAGGTACACGAAAACGGTTTCGTGTTAATAACTTTTTAGAATTGGCGAACTCATAACTTAAGGTAGGGTAAATTATGCAATCCTTACTGTTGAGGTGTATATTTTAGTAAAACCGAAACAAATATAGTGTTTTTTTAATTCACACGGACACGATTTCCAATTCTCCTTAATTTGATTCCAGACCGGTCAATTGTTAATTAAATCAAAACTTTAGGATTTCACTTTATTATCCCTAAATTCACCTGTCAATTTTTTTTGGGTAAAACTTTGAGAAGAAAAATAACACTGAAGCATATTGCAAGAGAGTTGGACGTTTCTATTTCCACGGTTTCAAAGGCCCTAAAAAATAGTGAGGAAATCAGTAGGGATACCAAGGAAAAAATACAGGCCTTTGCCAAACTTTATAACTACAAGCCCAACAATATTGCCATTAGTTTAAAGAATAAGCGTACGAAAAATATCGGAGTGATCGTTCCGGATATCGTCCATCATTTTTTTACAACAGTTTTCAGGGGTATAGAAAAGTACGCAAATGCCAAAGGTTACAATGTTATTGTATGCGTTTCGGATGAGTCATTTGACAAGGAAGTCATTAATATGGAAATGCTGGCAAACGGAAGTATTGATGGTTTTATCATGGCATTGTCCGCTGAAACCCAGTTCAAAAATGACTTTAACCATATAAGGGAAGTTATGGAACAGGGGATTCCGCTGGTTCTATTTGACCGTGTTGCCGATGAAATTTCATGCGATAAAGTAGTCATTAATGACAAGGAAGCTGCATATAGGGCCGTAAAGAAGCTTATTGACAACGGAAGAAAAAAAATTGCCCTGATCACCACAGAGAGTTATTTAAACGTAAGTGAAAAAAGAGCCAGGGGCTACTTTCTGGCCCTTGAGGAAAATGGATTGGCTGTGGATGAAAATCTGGTGTTGAGGTTGCCTTATCAATTTGAAGAGGAACAGGAAAGTGAAGCATTTTTTGCCTCAAGGGATATCGATGCTGTTCTATGCGTCAATGAAATATTTGCCGTCCGCTGTATGAAACATGCACAAAAAAAAGGATTGCATATCCCCGAAGATATTTCCTTTATTGGATTTACAGATGGAATTTTGTCCAGGTTCGCCAATCCCAGATTAACATCTGTGGCCCAGCACGGCGACAAAATGGGTGAAGTGGCCGCGCAGATGCTGATTGACAAGATTGAAAGTGAAATGACTGACGAAGAAGCGGAAACCTACCGGACCGTAATCATTGAGGCAACCCTGGTAGAGCGGGAATCCACCGTAAATTGATTTTTAAAATAACGGGTGCAGTCCGCTAAACACACGGGATTTCTCCAGGCTGAAGGTTACGCCAACTCCATTTATTATTACATTTTTACAATTTACTCTGAACCTTTAAATCACTAACCAACGAAGTATGAATAAAACGGGGTTTATTTTCGATCTTGACGGTGTCATTGTAGATACCGCGCGCTACCATTACCTCGCCTGGAAAAAACTGGCGGATCAGCTGGGCATAGCATTTACAGAAGAGGACAATGAACGCTTTAAGGGGGTAAGCAGAAAGCGTTGCCTGGAAATATTACTCCAGATGGGCGGGATTAAAGTCGACAAGAACCAATTTGACGCCTGGCTGCACGAAAAAAATGAAGACTATTTGTCGTATATTAGAAAGATGGATGCTTCGGAGATCCTGCCGGATGTTCCAAGGGTATTGAAGTTTTTGAAAAATCGAGATATTCCCATGGCTTTAGGGTCTGCCAGTAAAAATGCCTTGCCAATACTGGAAAAAGTGGGGTTAATTTCTTATTTTGACACGGTTGTTGACGGGAATGCGGTTACCAGGGCTAAACCAGACCCTGAAGTTTTTTTGATAGCAGCCAAAGGGCTCAGTGTTGCTCCGGAGCATTGTGTTGTTTTTGAAGATGCCCTCGCCGGCATCAAGGCAGCCAATATAGCAGGGATGGTAAGTGTTGGTATTGGTGATCCGGGGGTATTGACGGATGCCAGGTATAATTTTAAAGATTTTACCGAAATGGACGGAGCATTTTTAAACCGGCTTTTGGAAACGGCAGCATTAAATTAAAAAACTGCTTACCGGCCAGCATACACTGAGGCAGATAAGAAGCAGGAAATCCAACATCAAACTTTATAAAGGGAAGAACACCATAATACCATAACAAATGAATCAAGACTATATCAAAGCAGATCCGTGGTCCATTATTGAAGAAGGTTTTGACCGGGATAGTGTAAAATCATCTGAAAGCTTGTTCAGCTTGGGCAATGGCGCCATGGGGCAACGCGCCAATTTTGAGGAAGTATATACCGGGCCTACATTTCAGGGCAGTTATATAGGTGGGGTATACTATCCCGATAAAACCCGCGTTGGCTGGTGGAAAAATGGATACCCCGAATATTTTGCCAAAGTCCTGAATGCCCCTAATTGGATAGGGATCCACATTGACATTAATAACACGCCACTTGATCTCAATACCTGCAAAGAGGTTGAAGGTTTCAGGAGGGAGCTCAATATGCGCGAAGGGTATTACAGGCGCGAGTTTAAGGCTACCTTGCCTAACGATGTTCAACTTGCCGTAAAAGTTACCCGTTTCCTGAGCCTGGACCTCGATGAGGTCGGCGCCATAAAGTACGAAGTAACCCCGGTGAGTGAAAGCGCAAATGTAAAGTTTACACCCTACCTGGATAGTGGGATTACTAATGAAGATAGCAATTGGGACGACAAATTCTGGAACACTACCAATGTTACTTCAAAAGGCAACCGTGCGTTTATTGAAGCGCATACGATGAAGACCAATTTTGGCACCTGCACCTTTATGCAGTCACAATTGTTCCATAATGGCGCACAGGTTGACGCAAAACGGTCGGAAAAAAAGGAGGAGCTGTGGATGGGCCACGAGGTTTCAATAGATGCCCCCAAGGGCGAAACAGTG
>DATGCB010000235.1:0-2265 GCA_035312365.1 Eudoraea sp.
TTTTATTCCAATGTGGCTCAATTCCATCCATATAGGCCGGAGGAGTAGGTTGCCAACGGGAAGGATCGTCTGTATCCACGGTGAACTTGGGCATAGTGCGGGTCTGGCTGTAATTATCCGTACTCATCCAATCACCAATGTAGTCAGCAACTTGTAAACCGTAGTCCCTGGATGCCATAAACTCTTTTTTGTTCTTTGACTCCCAAAGGGTATACAGACTATCGCGGAACATTTCCATTTTCTCTTCAGAAAAAATGAGTCGCTTGCTAAGCTCCATATGCGCGATCAGGGCAGCCAGCCTGTAGTTAACAGGTTTTGTGCCGTCCGGACCGGGAATAGAGGTAAGCTCCTTAACCTGTCCCGCTAAAGATTTGTAATCACCGTTGTGCAAAGCAATAATCTCATAAGCTGCAATATTCGGGTATGCAAATATCCTGCTTGCTACCGGGGGAGAAAAGATATCATGGATCATGATCTCCGTAACCTTGTCAATGGACTTGTGCAGATCATTGGAGGAAACCACAATGGGTTCTGATTGTTTATTGCAGGCTGACAGTGCAAGGACCATCAGTAAAATACCTAATTTCTTCATCATTCGCCTTTTTTGTTTATTAATTCATAGACCTGTGCTTTCTCGTTATTGAAAGTCACCAGTAAATATGGTCGGTTGTTTAGGGTAATTATATTCAGGTTTCTTGCAGATTTCTGAGAAAGTTCCAAACCTGTATTATGCCCTAAAATTACATTATTTTTACCTTTTATCATAGCCCCTGAGAAAGATCCAAACCTTCCGTGATAGGGTTTGACCCCAAAATAATTGCCGGCGGCCAATACCTCATCGATGCCATCCGCGTCAAAATCAAAAACAAGCAGTGAAGTAATGGGAGCTACCTGCATTTCATTGGCAAACGGGACAAAGGAAAATGTCCCCCCTTTATTTTCAAGAAATCCGGACCGTAATTCATCCACTTCCAGAACCGTCGCTTTTTCCAGGATCTTATGATCCAGGATCTGATCTATTGGCCTGCCGGCGAATTCCCTGTATGTAAGAAACTTTTTCCGGAGGTTTACCATCTGAGATGCCAGGCCGGCAAGTCCCTCAATGGGATAATATTCCCCATTTTTATGGATAGCCACGATCGTCTCCGTACTTCCGTTGTCGTCAAAATCGGCATAGTACATTTTTAAGGGATGTTTTTGCGAAGCAACAAATTTACTGTTGTTCCCCCAATTTCCCAGAACGTAATCAGTATCGCCATCGCTATCCATGTCTAAGGGCGCAATGCTTTCCCACAAACCGTTCAACCGCTCATCCATAAGCGTAGTTTCCGTCAGTTTACCGGCCTTGTTTATAAAGAATTTCGGGGACATCCATTCCCCGATGATAATCAGATCCCGTAAACCATCCCCGTCTACATCGCTCCACAGGGCATCGGTGACCATTCCAGCTTCTCTCAGTTTGTCATTTTCGGTAATTTTAAAACTACCGTTGTCGTTCTCCAACAAATATGAATTGGGGGTTTTACCAAAATCATTCGTAACCACCTGATTGCCAACAAAAAGATCCTGATCTCCGTCATTATCAAAATCACAGGGGGCAATTACCGATGCATTTTCGTAATAATCGGGGATTTGCTGGCGGATAAAAGCGGTATCCCCCTGGGTGAAATACTGGTCTAATAAAGGCGTTCTCTTATCGTAAAAATCGGCCCCTCCAGTACCCAGGAACAAGTCGTTCAGGCCATCCTGATTAAAATCCATGATAACCGCAGCCACTTCCTCATTCACAGAATCAGTGGAAATTTCGGGAAGTCTTTTTTCCACAAATGCAGTATCGTTCTGTACAAATAATTTTGAGGGGAAAAATTTAGAACCACCAAAAAATATGTCGTTTTTACCATCATTGTCAAGGTCTCCTACTGCAGTGGCCGGTCCCCTGTCTGAAAGTTGGTAGGGAATTAATTTCTGACGGTTAAAATCCAGATAGTTGTCCTCCCTGTGGGTAAAGTCTATTCCCAGATTCCCATCTACCTTTTTAAACAATCGTTTGGATGTGGGTGCCTTGCGGTTATATTTGAAGGCTCTGGTCTGTTGTGGATGAATGGTCAGGGTTTGATTGACAGGAAGATCCCTGAGGGTCTGGTAGCTGTTATCCGGCCATATGACTGTTAGGGAATCAATTTTTTTAGCGGAACCGTACCCAAAATGGATCAATGGCTCAGAGGAGGATTGAAATCCGCGAACGGCATATAGTTCCTTGTACTG
>DATGCB010000236.1:0-3767 GCA_035312365.1 Eudoraea sp.
GTGCCCTTGTATTTGAAGAAGGGAAACTCGCCGGAGGTGAATTTATAGTAGATATGACCACCCTGATCAACAGTGATCTGGAAGGCGAATACAAAGGAAAACTGGAAGGGCATTTGAAATCTGATGATTTCTTTGCCGTGACCTCCCACCCAACCTCAAAGTTGGTATTTACCGCGGTGGCCGCGACAGGGAAGAATTCCTATGAGGTCACGGGAAACCTGACGATTAAAGGGATCACCAAACCGATTACCTTTGATGTTTCTATCTACGGCAGCAAAGCCACCGCTACCCTGAAAGTAGACAGGGCACAGTATGATGTAAGGTATGGTTCGGGAAGTTTCTTCGAGAATCTCGGGGACAAAACCATTTATGACGAATTTGACCTGGTAGTGGATCTGGAATTTTAATGAGGCAATCCCCCATCTTAAACCTCGCTTCCTTATTATGGGAAAGCGAGGTTTTTTTTATCGCTTTTGATTTGTAGTTATAAAATTCCTTTCTATATTTGACCAAATGAAACGGAATACAGTAAATACATGGTGGTGGAAAAACTTACGTCTGATGTCGTGAGCTAAGCACCATTGTAGTATAACTGTACGAAAAGGCTTGTCTATCACGACAAGCCTTTTTGCTTGTTAACATATTTAAGGAAACACCATGAAGTATCAATTACAGACCCATTATAAGCGTATCCTTGCGGATACGATCACCCCTGTAAGCATCTACCTGAAAATACGGGACAGGTTTCCCAACAGTATCCTTTTGGAAAGCAGTGATTACAGGGCAAATGACAATACTTTTTCCTATATCTGCTGCAATCCCATTGCCTACATCAAAATTCAGGATGAAAAGATCGTGCAACATTTTCCTGACGGCAGCCAGCAAGAAACCCGGATTGACCCTGGGACCGATGTCCCTGGGATTATCCACGGTTTCGCTGGTAAATTCAAAGTAGAGAACAATGGTTTTAAATTTATAAACAATGGCCTGTTTGGGTATATGGCCTATGATGCGGTTCGCTATTTTGAGGAAATCGAGATCTCAAAAAAAGAAGGGGCGCTACAGATCCCCGATATTTATTATGCAGTATACCGCAACATCATTGCCATCAACCATTTTAAAAATGAAGCCTACATTTTTGCACATTGCTATGATACTGATGACAACACCAGCGAAATAGAACAGATCCTGAACGTCCGAAATTTTGCCTCCTATAATTTTACGAAAGCTGGAAATGCAACCTCGAACCTCAGGGATGAAGAGTATATGGCCCATGTGGAACTCGCCAAAAAACATTGCCATCGCGGGGATGTTTTTCAATTGGTCCTTTCCAGGAGGTTCACCCAGGCATTTAAGGGGGACGAATTTAATGTTTACAGGGCGCTGCGTTCGGTGAACCCTTCCCCTTACCTCTTTTATTTTGATTATGGGGACTTCAAGATCTTCGGAAGCTCGCCCGAAGCCCAATTGGTCGTTAAGGATGGGAAAGCGGAGATCCACCCGATTGCCGGGACCTTCAAGCGGACCGGACACGACGAAGAAGACGTACTGCTGGCGAAAAGATTATCCGAGGACGCCAAGGAAAACAGCGAACATGTCATGCTCGTGGACCTTGCCCGGAACGATCTCAGCCGCAACGGCAATATGGTAAGTGTTGAAAACTACAAGGAAGTACAATATTTCTCCCATGTCATCCATTTGGTTTCCAAGGTTACAGGCATGAAGAAAAAGGATATTCCCACGATGAAGGTAGTGGCAGATACCTTTCCCGCAGGCACTTTAAGCGGAGCACCCAAACATATGGCGATGCAGCTGATAGAGAAATATGAAAAAACAAACCGGGATTACTATGGGGGGGCCATTGGTTTTATGGCTTTTGACGGGGATTTTAACCATGCCATTATGATACGGACTTTTTTGAGTAAAAACCACCAATTGCACTACCAGGCCGGCGCTGGTTTAGTTGCCGCATCTGATCCCAAAACCGAGTTGCAGGAAACATACAACAAATTAGGGGCGCTGACCAGGGCACTGGAAATAGCAGAGGGCATATGAGCTTCCTTCCATACCCGCAAGGAGAACTATAATCTAGGATGATTGGAAATGAAAAGACCTGAATATAATAAAAACTCTCAACGATCCTCTGATGTAAGGGAGTCTGAAGGGGCTGTGTTGGTCATTGATAATTACGACAGTTTTACGTATAACCTGGTACACTATCTGGAAGATCTGGGATGTAAGGTGGTTGTCAAGAGAAATGATCAACTTTCCTTGGAGGAGGTGGATGCCTTCGAAAAAATAGTGCTTTCTCCCGGACCGGGGATTCCGGATGAAGCGGGGTTGCTAAAAGAAATAATCGCAACCTACGCCCCTACCAAAAGTATCTTTGGCGTGTGTTTGGGGCAGCAGGCCATTGGGGAGGTATTTGGAGGATCCCTCGTGAATTTGAATGAGGTATATCACGGGATTGCTACTGAAATACAGATCATTAAGGAGGATCTGTTGTTTAAAGACCTGCCCAAAACTATCGAAGTGGGGCGCTATCACAGCTGGGTGGTCCATCCCGACCTTCCCGAAGGGTTGGAGGCAACTTCTTTGGATAAAAACGGACAGTTAATGTCGTTGCGTCATACTGCCTATGACGTATGTGCAGTGCAGTTTCATCCGGAATCGGTGCTAACCCCTCATGGGAAGAAAATTTTAGAGAATTGGTTAAACCGCAGTTAGGTCAAAGTATGAAGGATAAAACAATATCCTTCGGTTAAAAAGGACTTCAATCTCAATCATAAGGACATGAAGGTAACATTAAATAGATTGATCAATCACGAAATACTTTCCAAAGAGGATGCTAAAACCATCCTGGTGAATATTGCCAAAGGGGAGTATAACAGTAGCCAGATAGCGGCATTCTTAACGGTATATATGATGAGGAGTATTACCATTGAGGAGTTGGAAGGATTCCGGGACGCCCTTTTAGAGCTTTGCCTCGCCATCGATTTGTCTGAATTTGATCCGGTGGATCTCTGCGGTACCGGCGGGGACGGTAAGGATACCTTTAATATCTCTACCCTGGCATCCTTTGTCACGGCAGGGGCTGGGATAAACGTTACCAAACATGGTAATTACGGGGTTTCATCAACCTGTGGGAGCAGCAATGTCATGGAGTTTTTAGGCATCAAATTCAGCAATGAAGCAGATTTCCTTAAAAAGTCGATCGATAAGGCCGGTATTTGCGTGTTGCATGCCCCCCTGTTTCATCCGGCCATGAAGAATGTGGCACCCATACGCCGGGAACTGGCGGTTAAGACTTTTTTCAACATGCTAGGTCCAATGGTAAATCCTGCTTTTCCAAGGAACCAGATGGTCGGTGTATTTAACCTGGAGCTGGCCAGGATGTATGGGTATTTATACCAGAACACAGACAAAAAGTTTACAATACTTCACGCACTGGACGGCTACGATGAGATCTCGCTGACCAGCGATACCAAAACAATTTCAAATAATTCCGAGGCGATCCTGGAACCCGCCGATTTTGGGGTAGCACCCATCTCTCCCAAAGAAATTACGGGGGGGGGAAGCATTGCCGAATCTGCCCAAATCTTCCTTACAATACTTCAGGGTAAAGGTACGGAGGCCCAGAATAATGTGGTATGTGCCAATGCAGGGGTCGCCATTGCCACGGTTCAGGATATTAGTCCGGCCAGGGGGTTTGAAAAAGCAAAGGAGTCCCTGCTGGGAGGAAACGGCCTTAAGGCACTAAAGAAATT